>NZ_JATABG010000092.1:0-10627 GCF_036533755.1 Vibrio sp. M260118
TCCTGAACGGGAAAAGGCTTAGTGAAGCCTTCAAACTTTTTAAACATAAATAGTTCCTAAACACGCAAAGACGAAAAATTGCCAACGTGGTCGATGGCAGATGCGTACATCCATGAATAGGAAAAGTGAAGACCAACCTAGTCACCTATCTAGCTTGGTTTTGCAATGGTATACCCTCAGTGAAGGAAATGTAACCAGTTTATTATTCTTTCTCTTGCATAATATTCAACTGAAGATCGCTTAGAGTTACGTTGACAATAAAATTTACTGCAATTAATTATTTATACACCTAATTTTCCTGTTTAGGTGCTAATTAACAGGATATTTCAGTAATATTTTATTTAACATTATGCCTACAATTGGCTTTATTGAGTGAGATTAATTGAGTTTGTCACAATGTTGAAACAGCAAGCCGTACTAGAAAAAAACCGATCAACAGTACAAAACGCCAACTGTGTAGTGATGGTGCCACCGAAAGAGTTCGCCTTTAACGCCGAGACTGCGCAAGACAACGAATTTCAGCATCAAGTCACGCTATCGACTGAAGAAGTGCGTTCCAAGGCGATGGGTGAGTTTCACGCGATGGTTGCTGAGTTGCGTCAATCAGGCGTTCAGGTTGTAGTGTTTGATTACCCACTCGGGGAAGTAGAAACCCCTGATGCGGTTTTCCCAAATAACTGGTTTAGTACCACGAGCAACGGCGGGCTGTATACTTTCCCTATGGCATGTAAAAACCGTCAGCAAGAAGTGAAAGTTGATGCGTTAGTGGAAACACTGGAAAGGGCAGGGCGTCCTGTGACTAGCCAAGACAACTTGCTCTCTTATTTGGAGCAAGATGCTCACCTTGAAAGTACGGGTGTGATGGTTAAAGACCATGCCAATAAGACGATCTATGCCGCGTTATCTCAGCGTTGTGATCGTGAAGTTTTGGAAGACTACGCTGAGCGTATTGGCTATGATCGTGTGGTCTCTTTTCAAACCGCATTACCATCAGGTAAGCCGATTTATCACACCAATGTGATGATGGCGATTGGCGAAAACTTCTGTGTGATCTGCGATGAAGTAATCCCTGAATTTGAGCGTCGCTTTGTGATTAAATCACTGGCGAAAGACAAACAAGTGATTTCGATTTCTCTTGAGCAAATGAATCAGTTTTGCGGCAATATTCTTCAGCTTGAAACCAATACGGGTGAGAAAGTGATTGCGATGTCTCAATCTGCTTTTGATGCCTTCTCTCCTGCGCAGTTAGCCCAGCTTTCAAGTCATGGAAAGCTTCTACCATTCAATGTTAAGACGATTGAAAGCATTGGCGGCGGTAGTGTGCGTTGTATGCTAGGAGAAGTGTTCTTACCTACTTTGGCGGGCTAAATACCTGACAACGAAAATGGACACTGCCGAGTGTCCATTTTTTTGTTTATTGATAGTACTGTTCTAGATAGTCACGCAGTTTGTCGATATCGACTGGGACGATTTCGGAATTGTCTGCCCCTTTCTTGACCAAGCCTTCTTTGATCAGCTCATGGATGATGCGAGTATACGCTCTCTCTGTGCAGCCGAATCTTTGTGCTTCCTGATACATATAGCTATGCCCGCGTGATTGTGAACCTGAGGAGTGTCGGCTGACCATATCTTTGATGATATTAAATTTTAACGGGTAGAGAGAGCGTTCAATCGCAATGTTAGTCGTGTTGAGGTAGATATTCGACATGCGATGCGTCATCCAAAAGGTTATCTCAGCATCTTCCAGTAGGAACTCAGCAAACTTGTCTTTTGGAATCACACTTAACTGAGCATTTTCTGTTGCGATAACGCTAAAAGGGCTAGGCTTATCGGAAAAGAACTCCATCTCACCGAAAAAGTTATCTTCGAGGTAGTAATCGCCAAGGCTGAGGGTTTTTCCGTTCTCTGCAGTGTGTAGAACTGAAAAGCGCGCTCCTTCTGTCCAGTAAACTTCATTAACTTCACTGTGCTGGCGGATGATGTAGTCGCCTTTGGATACCAGCACTGTCTTGTACTGGTCACCTTTCACTAATTGGCGCAGCTTTTCTAAGCCGCTGTTTAGTATCTTGTTCTTATCCATAGTGAGTGTGCTTAACATTATTGGGTAATTTTGAGTGCTACCGGACAATTGTCGTGTTACATATCTTTGCTAATCATATACCATGGCTTTAATCGTTATCAAAACAAATGATTAAGCGTATTTTCTGCCACTTAGATGTGTTGAGCTACGCTTAGTCAATAAGCACGAAAGTTAGGACAAAAACAGATGAACTATTTTGATCTCCCTAAAATTGATCTTCATTGCCACCTCGATGGCAGCCTTCGCCCGCAAACTGTGCTCGATTTAGCTGCCGAGCAGAATATTGAGTTGCCGAGCCAAAGTGCTGATGACATCAAAACAATGATGATTGCTCCTGAAACCTGTCCTAACTTGCAGGAGTACTTAGATCGTTTTGCGTTGCCAATTAAAGTGATGCAAACCGCAGAGAGTTTAGAGCGTATTTCGTTTGAACTGTTCGAAGATGCAGCAAAAGAGAACGTAAAGTATCTTGAAGTGCGTTTTGGTCCTCAGTTACATACTAAGCAAGGTCTTACTTACTCTGAGATCATTGACAGTGTCGTTAAAGGCATGAAGCGCGCAGAAGCGCTGTACGATATTAAAGGTAACTACATTTTGTCATTGGTTAAGCTGCTAGCGATTGATTCAGTTAATGACATTATCGACGCAGGTGCGCCATTTTTAGGTAACGGCGTAGTCGCGTTTGACCTTGCAGGTGCTGAGCTAGATAACTTTGCTCATGATTACGTAGAGTACACTCAGTACGCACGTGATAAAGGTTACCGCATTACTATTCACGCTGGTGAACAGGGTTGTGGTCAAAACGTTTACGATGCGATTGAGCTGTTGGGTGCAGAACGTATTGGTCATGGTGTGGCAATCAAAGATCACGCTGAGGCTTACCAGCGCGTTAAACAAGATGTGGTAGGCTTAGAAGCGTGCCCAAGCAGTAATGTACAAACCAAAGCAATCCCTGAGCTTAAAGCGCACCCTCTTAATGATTTCCATAAAGATGGTTTAGCCGTGACAATCAATACGGATAACCGCACAGTATCGAACACCACCATGACTGACGAAGTGAGAAAGGTGATGGAGCAGTTTGAGCTTAGCGCGGAAGACTACAAACAGATTTATACGGCGAGTGTTGAGCAGGCTTTTGCAACTGACGAAGTGAAGAAGCACTTAATGCAATACGCATAAGTCACTAGGCCAACAGGGTCTAAGTAGATAAAACAAAACCGCCACATAGGGCGGTTTTGTTGTATTAGCGAGTTAGGAAATCGAGCTCGGTTAGAACTTCACCTGATAGTTTAGCGTGTAAGTACGACCACGGCCTTTGTAGTCATAGGCTGCTGAATCGTAGTGCGCAGCATATAAGATCTGAGCACGTTGTCCCCATGCTGTTGTGTAGTCTTTATCAAGCAGGTTTTGAATACCAAAGCCTAAGCTACCGACAGGAAGTTGGTAACTACCGACAAGATCAAACAGAGTGTAGCCATCAAGTTTATTGTTTGATGCATCTTCGTAGTCAAACATGGTTTGGCTCTGGAGTTTAACAGCGAGATCTGAATCATACCAACCCGCCCAAGCGCTTGCTTTAGACGTACTTGCGTAGCCAGCGGTGTAATCTTCCCAACCGTTTTCATCTTTCACTTCAGACACAACGTAGTGGCCAGATGCACCCAGCTGGATGTTGTCATGAACCCAGTAAGAGGCCATGGCTTCTAAGCCGTAAACGCGTTTTTTGTCTTCAACTTCTTCAATAAGCAGTGTTGTCTTGTTGTACTTAACGTCTTTATCTGAATGAGAATAATAAGCGGCAGTCTGCAGGTTAAACTCTCCGGTATCCAGACGGTAACCTAACTCAAACGTGTTGGTCTTAATGCCAGACATCTTTGATTGGTTGACGTTAATACTGTCGTTCAATGTCCAGTGATCACCGACTAAAGTGTAGTTGCCTTGACCGTAGTATTTAGCCGGGTCAGGAAGATCAAAACCTTGAGATAAGTTAGCCCAAACTTGAGAATCATCATCTAAATGGTAGATTGTGCCAATGTTAAATAGTGCAACACTGTAGTCTGTTGTTCCGCCTGGTACCGCATCCGCTGAAGTGCCACTTCCCGTTGCGATTTTCTTTTGTTGCTGATAGCCCACAAAGTCATCGATCTTGTTGGACATGTATTGGTAGCGAACCCCACCTTGTACTGACCAATCCTCAGTAATCGAGTAGTCGCCTTGGATGAAGCCTGCAATTGAGCTGACTTTTACTCCAGGGTAACGGCCGACTGTTGCGGCAGTTTTGTTGATTAAATTGCCTGAGTTAGTTGCGATAGTAGCGTCGTAAAGTGCTTGGTTACTTTCCAGCGTATCTTGGTAAGCATCGATACCATAAACAAGATTAAACTTATCGAAGCTCTTCGCTAACGCTGCTTTTAGCGTTATAACATCGGTGATTTGTTGGCCGGAAGATTGGTAATAAGGAGTGTAAGTTTGATCTTCTTTGCGATACGAAGCTTCAGCGATCAGTTGGTGACCTAGGAACTGATCGTCAACGTACGAAGTGCTAAGCATGAGTCGTTCAGTGCCGTGTTCGCGGTCGGAGTCAAACCCTTTGCGTACGTCAACAAAGTCTCGGCCAACAATATAAAGGCCATATGGAGAGTCTTGCTGACTATCGTAATACTGGGCTAGAAGATTTACTTTCTTCGTTTCTGAAACATTGATGCCTACCGTAGTTAGGAAATCAATGGTCTGGTTGAACTGTAGCGAGCCTTGAGAAATATCCGGCGTGACGATGTCACCATTGGCATCAAAGAAGCCTTGGGTTTCCGAGTAAACTAAAGAGGTTCGAGCTTGAAATTTCTCATTTCCGCCAGAGATGGATTGGCCAATTTTGTAGTCAAAATCTTCACTAGAGTTGAAACCTGAGGTTCCCCCTACAAATGATTCAAACTCAAGCTCTTCGCTTTGTGCTTTTTTTGTGATGATGTTGATCACACCGCCAGAAGCACCGGCACCATAAATAGAGGTAGAGCCAGAAAGCACTTCGATACGGTCAATGTTAAAAGGATCAATCGAATCTAAGTGTCGACTGATTTGGCGAGATGATTGCAGAGAAACGCCGTCAATCATAACCAACATTTTACGCCCGCGTAGATTTTGACCGAAGTTAGTTCGAGCGCCACTGCTGACATCTAAAGATGGAATAGCGGAAGCGAGTATGTCGCCTAGCGTTTTGCCACCACGGAATTCCTGCTCGATCTTGGCTGAATCTATGTACCAAACTGTACCAGGTATATCACTGATAGCTTTAGGTGTGCGGCTAGAAACAACCACCATTTTGTCTTCAGATGTATATTCTTGAGCTTGAACTGTAAACACTGAGCTTGCAGCGGCAATCGCTAAAGCAACAGTTGAAAGAGGGAAACTTCCTTTACTCGCTTTCATGGTTTTCTCTGTTGTTATTGATGAATATGGAGCTGGTTTATCACGCTGCCCGATACTCAAAATGTGAATCATTCTAAATAAGAATCATTATTATTGTATTTTTGTATCGAAAAGACAATATGTAAATGAGAATAATTTTCTTTTATATCAATGAAGATAGATCTTAAGTCGATAATTTTAGGCATGAAAGGTGAGACTAAAAATCATGCCTAAGAAGCGATTGGTATTAAATTTTTGATATTTATTGGAAATTTATTTACGAGGGCGGGGCTGGGTAGCTAAATACGCGTAGCGTTTAATTCGGTGATTGAATCGATGAGTGCTTCTCGATCTGATTGGGAAAGGTTGACGATGTTTTGATAGGTTTTTTGCATCACACCAATATCATTCTCAAGTAGTTGAGTGAGCCTTTGAGCTGCTGTTACCTTGTTGTTCTCAAGTATTAATTCGATGATGTCGAGACGACGTTGGCAGGATTTTTTTACTGAAGATTGGATATGCATGGAAACTAAATCAGTCGCCTTACGCATACGATTATGCTGCTGCATATTACTAAGTAAAAAACGATTTCCAGAGCAGAGTGCCACAAGCTCATGAAAATCAGCACTGAGATCGAACAGCTGGCTGGCCGTCACTGAGTGAGGGGCTGCAATGGCTTGCGTGTGGCGATCACGACAATTTCCGAACTTTGCATGATCAGTTTTCCAGCTTGGTTCCAATAGACAAGCAGGTTCAAAAATTAGTCGGCAACGATAGCTTTCCGTATGTCTTTCTAGTGTGTTGAGTACGCCATCAAGCTGCCACTTATAGCCAGGGCTTCGACGCAAAATCCCATCATTTTCCAATAGCCTAAGGACAGTTTGAATCTCGCCTCTACTCGCATTGTATTTTTGTTGGAGCTCATTCTCAGAAAACGTATTGCCGAGCTCGTTAAAAAATAGGTCCATCAGCAACCTGAGATAGAGCTTTTCCTCGCGGTCAGATTCTGCCTGCGAGCTTTCATCGATTTCTATTGCGTTAGCGTCGACTTGTAAGACAAAACCTTTGTAGGGCACTGCCTTAGCAATGCCGAGTGAAGACATATAGCCAAGCACTGCCCGCATCGGGCTTCGAGATACCTCGAACTCTTGTGCCAATGATGACTCATTCAGGCTGTCGTTGATCGTCGCTTGCTCAGATTTAAGCTTGGCGACGACACGAAGAAAAAGAGCTCGTTGGAGTTTTGTTATCGTTGGCTTTTCCATGGTGTCCGGTGTGTGATGAATCCTTTTTTATGGTAAACACAAAATCAGGTGAAAATCCATAAATTGTGTTTTTGATGCAAAAATGCAATTCATCGTCGCATTAGATAAAGGAAATAGCCCCCGCCTATTAGCGAAGCCAGTAACCCTGCTGGGAATTGCCAAGGGAACCACAATGTTCGTCCCAACCAATCCGCTATCACCATAATAATGGCTCCTAGCAATGCAGCGGTAAGTAGTTGTGGTATTGCTTGATATTGGTGAAGAGAACGCGCCATGTGCGGAGCTAACAAGCCGATGAAACTCAGTGGGCCAATGACTATGGTACACAGTGTCGTTAACGCTGCGACGAGCAATAGTAAAATCAGCCGAACAAACGTCACATTCATGCCGATACTGTTTGCCGTTACTTCTCCAAGCCCAATGAGTTCGATCCAGCGATGAAGTGATATAGCTATCGAGCCAATGACAGTGACGCCGATAGCAAGCAGAATTACGTCTCTGTTGGCGACTAAATAAGTAGAGCCTGATAACCAAGTGAGCAGCGCTGAAGCACTATCATGTCCGGAACTCATAGCGATTCTAAGTAGGGCGTCTAAGCCAGCGCTGAGAGCAATCCCAGTCAGCAATGTTTGCGTTGGGGCGAAGTTATGCTTTTTGCCTATAAACCAAACTACGGTAATGACAGCGAGTGCGCCTAAGGTGCCGAGCAGCATCTGTTGATCTCTGCCAACACCCGTTCCAAGGATAGTCCCAAGAACCAAGGCTAGTGCAGCACCAGAGCTAATACCTAACACTTCTGGGCTTGCCATTGGGTTGCTCGATATACGTTGAATGATGGTGCCAGAAAATGCTAAACCGATACCTGCAATCAAGGCAACCAATACGCGTGGAGCGCGCAGCTCGAACAAAGATTGAGTGAGACCAACACTCCAACCGAACTGGTTCTTTCCTACCGCAATTGCAAATAGAGAGAGCGCAGCTAGGGCTAGCAGAAGAACGATTAAAATTTTTGCTGTATTGACACGTCTGTAGTGCTCGATATGCTCAGTGCGGGCTTTTAGGTCTGACTGTAATTTAGTGCGTTGCAGCAACCATAGTAGGAAAGGCGCGCCTATCAATGCGGTCATTGCTCCGGTCGGTAGAAGTTCCCCTCCTACGCCAGAAAATGGTTGAACGATTAAGTCGACGATAAGCAAGATACTACTACCGATAAGGCCACTTAACAGAATTTGTTTGGCCAGTGTTCGCACACCGAGCATTCGAGCGATAGCGGGGGCGACAATACCAATGAAGCCAATGAGTCCGACTTCACTGACAACCGCGGCCGTGATGAAAATAGCGAGTGACAAGCAAGCAAGTTTTACTTGCTTGATATTGATGCCTAGAGATGAGGCGACGTTGTCACCAAACTGCAATGCGGATAATGGACGTTGTAATAGTAACAACAAGGCCGTTGGGAGTAGCACCAGTGGCAGCAATATTTGAGTGCTTGACCAATCATTTTGATTGAGTGCGCCTGCTCCCCATACGAAGAGGCTAGTTAATTTCTGTTCATGTAACATTAAAAGCATGGTGTTTAGTGAGCCGAAGAAAAGGCTTACAACCATACCTGCGAGCACCATGTGTAGGGGAGAAAATCCTCTGGCTGAACTCAGAGCAAACACCAACCCAGTGGCTAGACATCCTCCAATAAAAGCGGGGATAAAACCAGGAATGACAAAATGGGCGGGTATCAGCAAGATCCCTAACACCATGCCAAGTTCTGCACCCGCGGCGACACCCAGTGTTGTAGGTGAGGCGATGGGATTTCGTAACACAAATTGCATCACACAACCTGAAACGGCGAGAGCAAAACCACAAATCATGGCAACAGATAACCTAGGTAAGTAGGTCAAGTGAGTAATTAAGTGTTGATAGTTTGACGAATCAAAATGAAAGACAGTATCCCATACAAGGCGGATACCTTGGGAATACGGCGCCGTGACGTGTAGCAACAAACCTGTGATCAAGACAGCGGCGCCAAATAGCGTCACAGCTCTTAGACTAGGTCGGCCGAAGTCGTGATGTGCGATTTTTAAGGTGTTCATTATTGTTGGGTAAGTTGCTCGGTAATATGGTCACTAAAACGTTGTGCGGCGATCAAGCCACCAAAAGTCCAAATCGCTGGAAGTACGTACACTGAATCGGTACGTGCAAACTCCATTGCCTGCCAAAGAGGTGACTGAGTAATTTGCGTGAGTTCTTGTTGCTTAAATGGGCCAATAAGCATGACGTTGGCTTTTTGGTGTTCTGCGAGTTTTTCTGTACCTGCAGTGGTGAAGCCCCACAGGTTAGTCTGCTCATTCCAGTCGTTTTTTAGACCCATAATATCGATGGTCGCTTGCGCTAAAGAGCCTTGGCTGTGAACACGTAGCGTTTTATCGTTGAGAAAGCGGGCAAATAACAGTGGCTTATTGGCGTTGCCTGCGGCCACGATTCTTTTACCGTTAGCGACGAGCCGTGCTTCCGTCTGTTCAATGATAGTGAGAGCTTGCTGCTGCTTGTTGAACAATTTACCTAAAGATAGGGTTATCGCTTTTGCTGACTCTAACGGCTGTTTGTCTTCAGTGTAAGCGCTGTAAACTAAAACTGGAGCAATTTTATTCAACGGCTCATACGCTGCCGACATATGTTTACTGATTAAGATCACGTCGGGCTTTATGTCTGAAAGTAGCTCTAAGTTAGGTTCACGGCGTGAGCCTACATCAACAACAGCAGCATTTAAGCTGGGTGCTACAACCCATTGACGATACCCACTTGTGTCTGCAATGCCTTCGAGTTCAATGCCTAAGCTTAGGACGGTTTCTGTTAGTACCCAGTCTAGGGCGACAACTTTCTTCGGGATGGTACCAAAAGTAGTGGTTCCCATTTCGTGGGTAATATCGAAGGCGTAGCAATTGATTGCTAATGTGGCACAAAGCAAGGTGATAAGTTTCTTCACAGCAAGTTCCTTTGACTTATGGGATGTAGCTAATGGGTTGCCCAGTATTTGGATGCTCAAACAGTGCGAGCTCCATACCATAGATCTTCAACAGGGTTTCAGGGGTCATAAGCTCTTGTGGTGAGCCAGACGCAATCACTTTTCCAGAATGCAGTGCAATAAGGTAGTCACTAAATTTTGCCGCCATGTTGACATCGTGGAGTACCATGATCACGGTTAACCCCATGGTTTGATTGAGCTCTCTGATGAGTGCTAAAAGCTCATGTTGGTGAGCGACATCTAGTGCGGACGTAGGTTCATCTAGCAAAATACACTGGCTCTGCTGAGCGAGTAACATCGCTACCCATGCTCTTTGCCGTTCACCGCCAGACAAGGTCGCAACAAAACGTTCGGAAAACGGTGTTAAACCGACTTTCTCTATCGCTTCGTCGACAATCGCATAGTCGTCTTTGCTGTAACGACCGAATGCCCCTTTCCATGGATAACGTCCAAAACAGACGAGTTCACGTACAGTGACACCATCGGTAATGGGAGGGTGTTGCGGGAGATACGCGACTTGGTGAGCAAAGTCTAAGCTAGAAAATGATGAGACCGCTTGTTGGTTAAAAAGTACTTGCCCGTGCGCTGGTGAGTTTTGACGACTGAGTAGTTTAATCAAGGTCGATTTACCGCAGCCATTGTGCCCTAGAAGGGTAGTGACCTTCCCTGGCATAAAAGTGAGGTTGGTCGGAGATAGAATACTCTTTCCGTCGATCTCGAACGACGCATCGACTAGCTGATACATAGGTTATTTTACTGAGTTGTTTGTCTTCAACCAGCGACTCTAGCATGCGATAAATAAAATGAGAATAGTTTTCATAATCACTTCTGAAGTGGTTATCTGGAGTATTTAAGACC
>NZ_JATABG010000093.1:0-10589 GCF_036533755.1 Vibrio sp. M260118
ACACAGTACTTACCATCTAGGTAGTTGATATGAAGAAGCGTCCCTCGCTTGGATGCAATGAACTGGTTGATGACGTAAAGCGACTTGGTTTCATAGAAGTCGCATTCAATCTCAAATAGTTCCAGTTGTGGGTGTCTGCTGATGGCTGCGCGTAGTGAATCATCTACCCTGTCGGAAACTGCGACGTAACAAGGCTCATCTACTGAGTCCAAATAATGCTGTAGACCATCCAAAGTGATTGTAGCGGAGACATCGACAATTTGAGCTAATGCACCACTTTCCACTTGATTGAGTAGCAGCCAGCTTGAACCTTCCCCTATCTTCACCTCATCGTTTAAACCTAGGTAATTAAGAGGAGAAGTTGTGTCGTCTGGGCGTTCATCGATTCCGCCAAGCAAGATTTGCTTATCTCGATCAAGATTTAATTTCGCTTGTGCAAGGCGTAAGGCATTTTCAACCACAAAACCGTGATGAGATAAGTTTAAGTTCTCACTATCTAAGCCAAGATATTTACTCAGGTAGAAGCCTGCGGTGTTGCTTAAAGAGTTAATAAAATCAACCGGCTTTGGTGGGGTTTTTTCGATATATCTCTGTTCACACGAACGATTAAAAACTGCTAGGTCCCCTTGACCTGATACGAGGTAAAGTGCGGTGTGACTCGCTAGATTACCAATCTCTGAAACACCTAGAATCCCTAGTTGGATGAAACGGTCTGTTCGCCGAATATAGTTAGGGGCGACTTTCTTACACGCTTGTTTAATATCAACCGTTGAGTCTCGGTGAGTGTAATAAGCAGATATTTGATGGATAAACATCAAGCCTCTCTCTTTTCGATGACTAAGGCGTTGTTGTTACCACCGAAGCCAAAACAGTTGACTAAAAATATACCTTGCTCGCAAGGTATTGACTCACTCGTTGGAGACCAACTCACCTCAGGATCAATACTGGAGAAGTTTGGTGTTGGGGGAATAAAGCCTTTATCGATGGCACTCATCATCAGAACCAGTTCACTTGTCCCACAGCTACCCAGTGTATGTCCTATGTATGGTTTTAGTGAAAAAAATGGCGGGGGAGTACCAAAAATAGTTTTCATCCCATTGATTTCTGCTAAGTCACTTAAGTGACTTGCTGTGCCATGAGCTTTAATAGCAGCGATATCCTGAGCGCAGACCTGGGCATTTTCTAGGGCTTTACCTATGACTGAAGCGATACCTGAACCATCAGGGTTTACACCCGTGACACTGTGTGTTTCACAACGGCTGTCTCCCCCAAGTAAATGCCAAGGGGAATCTTTGATATCTTGGCGACTCATTAACACGACACTGAGTGCCTCTCCTAATAGCAACCCATCTCGGCAAGCGTCAAAAGGATTACAGCTTTCGGTTGCGAGAAGCTGCATAGAGACAAAACCCTCAACAGAGTGTTCAGCAAAGGTCTCAACACCTACGACAAGCGCATAATCAAGTACATGGCTTTCAAGCATAGCCGTAGCGCCTAAAATAGCATTTGAGCTAGATGTGCAGGCGGTATTGTAGGTAAGGCTAATATCACTTAACCCAAAGTGGCGGCAGAGTCTTTCTGCATATCGACCGTTGCCTACCCTTTGTTTTTCAATGGTTAGTGTTTGTTGCTGTTTGATGCTTTCTCCAAGTGGAACCGAGAGGGAAAGATCATTGGACGCACATCCTACAAATACGCCACATCGTGCACGCTCTTCGGGAGAGATATCCTGCTGTTCAAATATGGAATCAATTAATTGTTTTAAGTAGGGAACTGGGTCAAATAGGGCTTCGAAACTGCCTTTGTTCCTTATCGCATAGTAAGGGATGGTTCGTTGCTGTTCGAAATACGGTATCGTCCTGTTTTGAGTGACAAACGCGCCTTTTTGCAATGATTCTAGCTGATGTTGCTTATCGCCAAGTGCACTGAGAACTTCTCCGGCTAATAAAGTGATCATAAACTTATTCTGGTTGAAGGTGATCGGCGAGGTGGTTTATTGTGGTAACGATGCGGCGGAACTCTTTTGGATCCACCAAGCGTAAGTTGAAGTGGCGTTGAAGAAGCATCGAAATTTGCAAACCATCCACTGAGTCAAATTCGAGTTCACTCTCTGGCGAAAATAACATCACATCGTCAGATAGCTCAGAAGCACTAATTTCATCACGATCGCACTCTTCAAGAATCATTGTTTTTAGTTTTAGTTTAAATTCATTGTCTAAAGAGCCTTTCATGCTTCTTTCCTTTTCTTTAATGTAAATACAGCTGCTGATAAACAAAGGGTTACAACGCCAAATAGAGTTAAGGCTCCGGCCTCGGGTAGGATGTCGCGTACTTCGCCACCACGTAAGAAAATATCTAAGTAGCCTTCTAGCCCCCATGACATTGGCGAGATATTGCTTAGAGTTTGCATCGACTCTGGCATCACCATTTTTGGTACCATGACGCCACCGATAGCGCCTAGCAGAATATTAATAATGCCTCCTATGGTGGTTGCCTGCTCCACACTGTCGACGCAAGTTGCGATGAGGATAGACAGGCCGATCGCCGAGATACTTAAAGCTAACGAAACTAGTATTAACCCAAGCAAAGAGCCTGAAATTGCCAATGGCGCTGCGCCAAAATAAGGCACGATGTACATCCCAACACCAATCATCAGCCAAACTTGGATTTGGTTAATCAACATATAGGGAATGATCTTTCCCGCAAACAAGTTGAGGATACTGACATTCATTGTCAAAAGGCGCGTTAGTGTGTTTTGCTTTTTCTCATTAATGAAGATTGTCGACATGGGAATAATGACAAAAAACAAGCCAAACACTATCCAAGAAGGCACGCTTTGTTGAGTTGAGGTAGGCTTTTCATTGTCTGCGAACTTAGCGTAACTGACTTCAATCAGGTCATCATCGAAAGACGTGAGCTTGTCTTGCTCTGTTGAACCAAATCGTGCGTGATTTGCTGCACTGAGAGAGAGTAATTGCTCCCTCATTCTGATCATAGACAGCTGATTTTTGAAAAGGCTCAACAGCGATGGTGAGGTATCGGCGGCCACCGTCAAGTTGATTTGGGCGAGGTTACTTTCATATCCGCTGGGAATTTCTAGGATGAACTGTACCCCTTCCTCTTCGGGTGACTGGTAGGTGTCTTGGTCATACTCGCGCTGTGTAAAAGTGGGGCTTTCAGCAAGTTGACTTAACAATGTTTGGCTGGCAGTTGTCTGGTCTTTATCAATCGCGATATAGCTGATTAAAGATTTGTCTTCATTCATGACATCTTTTAAAGCGATAGACATGATCAAGATGAATACCGAAGGCATAATGAACAGCGCGGCTAAAGCGTGCTTATCTCGACCAATCAATAAGAATTCTTTAGTAAGCATCGCCTTAAACATCACGACGCTCCTTTGAAGTAAGGTGGATAAACATCGACTCTAAAGTTGTGGTTCCGTAGCGGACATTTCTAACCTTGAGTTTATTTTGCGCCAATTTGTTGAGAACATCGCCGATGATCAAAGCATCGGTAGTATCTATCAACAGAGTTTGGTTGTTAATGACTCGAACGGTATCGGGAAATGCAGACAGCTCGTTGATTGAATGGGTTTGAGGGTATAGCTCAACGATCACTTGTTGTGACTCATGATTATTTACCATCTCGTCGATGGTTCCTTGCTTGAGGATTTTCCCTTCATTAATGATCGCAATCTCATCGCAGATTTTCTCGATTTCAGGCATGTAATGAGACGTATAGATAATGGTTTTATTGTCCTTGGCATAATCTTTAATACTGTCAAGAATATCGTTGCGTGATTCGGGATCAATACCGACGGTGGGCTCATCAAAAAACAGGACGTCAGGATTATTGAGGAGGCCAATCGCGATATTTAATCTGCGTTTTTGTCCTCCGGACAACGTGGATGCTTTTCGTCCTAACATCGTGGTTAACCGATTAGTTTCAACAGCATATGAAAAGTTCTCATCAAAAGCTTGTGCCTTAATACCTTGGACACCAGCAAAAAACTTCAAATTCTCTTTGACGGTAAGGTGATCGTAAAAAGCAAGGCTTTGCGGAATTAACGAACAACGTTGGCGAATCGCGTTGAGGTTCTGTGATAAAGGTTGACCAAAGAAGAGGATATTACCTTGGTCATAATTTAATAAGCCATTCAATATCGACATTAACGTGGTTTTACCCGCGCCATTTGGCCCGAGTAAACCAAAAATAGAGTTAGATGGTATCGTTAAAGATAAGTTATCTAACGCTTTGACTTGGTTGTAAGATTTTGACAGTGCCTCTATTTGGATCATCAAAAGGCTCTCAGCAGTGATTGATATAGATGTTTTTCTTGGTCAGCAATCGACTCTAGTTTTGACGCTATCGCCGAGAAATCAATCGCTTGCTTGTTCCTTGGGCGGATCGCTTTGGCAATCAACAGCGCAAACTCTCGCCATTCATCACCAATTTGAGTCATTTCGGTGGAAGCCTGCGCTAAGTGTGGATTATTAATCAAAGTGGCGGATTCTTGTAAAAATGAAGCGTAAATATATCTAAATCCAGCGCCACCCGTACCAATTTCTTCTTGCATGCGAATGATATGGCCTAAAAACAGCTTGGCATAGTGGGCGTCTTTGCTTGCTAACCTGCGAATATGCTTGGCTAGAAAATGCATCCCTTTTAGTCCTGCAATGGGAACAGGGGTTTTTAACATAGATTTCGCTGTTTTTTTGATACTCTTCTCGATGACTTTAGCGTAATCAATCGATGTGGGTACGTGGGTCGGATAATACAGAGCCCCTTTCGGCGCCATAACACCTTTAACAAAACGAGCTTTTTGCAAGGCACTTTCATCTGATGAAACGAGATGTTCGAAAACCGGGTCACTGATAGTGTAAGTAGTGTCTTCTTTACCCACGACGACGAGATTATGCGCATTAAAGTGAAAACGCATTTCCTCTGGAAAGTAAGGAAGCCAAAAGACCGAGGTTTGTGCCCCGACGATTTTACCTTGTGCTAAGAGAGAATCGAGTCGATGAGTGCCTTTTTCAGGGGTAGAAAAGGTTTCCACTTTCATTTTCACCCCCAAGGCTCTCTGCACACCTTTAATGATAGATTTAGGCATCGAGCGGTAGGCAATCAATGGCATACCACTAAGCTTAACAAAAGGCAGATAGGCGAAGGTCAGAGCGCTCGAAAGGCCAAACACCATAGGTTCCGATAACGGCAGACCTTGGTGGGTCAAGATTGAAGACATCACGCCACTTTCACAGTGGGCGTGGTGTTGGTGAGAAAAACCGTTATTGGTCATGATTGTTTTCCTCTAAGTTGAGCTCGGGTAGGGTAGACAACTGTTCAATGCTGATTCCTAGAGCTTCACTGTATTTGTGGAGCTTGTTTTCAGAAAGTTTGGCAAACACCTTAGGGGTCATATGACGCTTCACCCGCCACTGAAACCAACCGACCGATTGAGCCAGCACCATTAGATCCATTCGTTGCGCGAACATATGGTAGTAGAGTGGAGACTTCTGTCCCTTCTTTACTAATTCATATGCGGCATGAGCTTGACGCTCAAACTCGTTCAGCGCCTGTTTAGTCACCAGCTCTTCGGCTTCCCAGCCAGAGGAGGTAACGACGGAATACTCGCCAGTTTCGCTCGTTGCATACATTGCCTTAACGTTATTGGCATAGGTAGAGGATTGATCTTGAGGGACCTTTTTCGCTTCCATTACACCACCTTGAGCTGCATAAATGCGGTTGAAAACCGTCCGCTTTCAGGAACGTAACACAGCAGGGTATCACCCACTTTCAATCTCCCAGAATGGAATAGCTCTTCCAAAATGATATAGATGGAGGCAGACCCGGTGTTTCCTTTCGAAGACAAATTGGTAAACCAGCGCTCTTGAGGAATGTCGCACTCTGCTTCCAACATACCTTGGTATAAACGGTCACGGAAGTACCCAGAAGAGTAGTGAGGGAGGAAATAAGTGACGTCATTCGGGTTCACTTTTCCGTGATGGACCAGCTCTTTCAGCGGTCGCGTTACGGTATATTCTACGATGTTATCGTTGAGCTGCTTTACGTCTTGTTTAACAGAAAAAATCGATTGTTCTAGCCAAACCTGAGTAGAGTGTTCCCTCCAACCTTTTAAGCTGCCATCTGCCAGTTTTTCCGCACCTGCGTACATGCAAGCGTCAAGCTCATTAGCATAAGACTTTTGTTCAATCCATTCGATCTCAAGGGAAATTCCCGTTTCATTTTTTTCAGAGCTGAGCAGGGCAGCGCCCGCACCATCACTTAACATCCAGCGTAAGAAATCTTTTTCGAACGCGATTTCTGGCTGTCGCTCAAGCTCTTCAAGCTTACTTGATACTTCGGCTTCGAATTGGCTTGCGCGCATCATGGCAGACGCATTCTCTGAACCAGTCACAACGGCATTATTACTTTGCCCGCTTAGTACTGACATATAGCCGTACTTTAGGGACATGGTTCCTGCTAAACAGATCCCAGCAGTAGCGACGACCTCACAACTCGGGATGGCTAACTCGCCATGTACCATTAGCCCGTGGTTTGGTAAAAGTTGATCTGCGATGGTAGTACCACAGGCTAGTAGTTCTATTTGGTCGATACTAAAAGCTTTCGAATTGAGCTTGCGAATTGCTTCTGCGGTTAGCTGAGTGTTGGTATGGGTTGTATCCCCTGTTTCTGGATCAATAGCATAGTAGCGTTGTTTGATTTGGTTAGAGCGTAATATAAGGTTCTTTGCCCTTGAAGGTCGATCGCCAACTTGACCTAAAACATGTTCTATATGCTTGTTATCTACCGCTTCGTTCGGCAAAAAAACTTGGACATCGTTTATGTATACTCTTTTGTTCATGTTATCGTCCGGACGGTTTTTCATAGTATTCAGTGCTTTTCTCAATTGATTTTTTCATCAATGGAGAGATAAGTTTTTTAGCCAGCAAATTAATTGGGACCAGAGTGAAAATCATGGTCATGAGAAAAATAACGTAGATGGTGATGACTACCTTACGCGAAAAATCGCCTGGTTTTCCTGAGCGCTGGATTAGCTTTCCCCAAATCATAAACGAGCGAGTTGCTATTTTTTCGGAACCGACTAACTTGCCGTTGACTTTGACTGCATTCAAGTTGGTAAGTAGAGGTTTTCTTTCTTTTTCTAAGTTTTGAGATAACCCCGATGCCAGACGCTCTCCGAATCGGGCGCTCTCTGCTATATCTTTTTCCGAAACTCCCGCTGCTGGGAATATCCCGAATGCATCTTTTTTGCCAGTTAGCATCCAGCGAGGTGTGGTAACAAACGAATAAATCGTGCCACTTTGGTCGGTTAAAACTGCATTGTCAATTAAGTGCCCGCCACAATCGTCAATTAGAGACTTCATTTTCTCTTGAGCCATTACCCACATATCTCGGCAAGCAATGAGGGTGACTACGGGTTTATCCTGTAACAGTCGCTTCGCTTGATCTGTTTTCAAAAAACCAGTAATTGGAATCGAAGGGGCTAAAAACCAAACCGTGTAGCCAATAATAATCAGGTCATAGTCTTCTGCTAGATGTGGTGCTGGTTTTAAATCACAGCCATTCATATAGATTGCTTCAGGGAAAGCATCAAAAAATGAATAAAATGTCCAAGGATATGGATAAGGCGTGACTGGTTCTAAAATGTGGTGATCAACTTGTATATCATCACTTTGACTAAGCGGCTCTGTCGCTGATTTAACAAATTGGGAAAGTTGTCCACTCTGAGAGTAAGAAATGACTAGAACTTTTTTCATATGAAGACTTAGATTGGTTACTGGCTAGCAATTGAATTTAAAGGCGAAACAACCCGCAGGCAAGAGACGAAAGACTATCATCAATCTCATAACATGTGTGGAGATATCAGCTTAAATATAATTTATTAGAGACATAGCTCACAAGGGAAGCCAACTATAACCCATTGAGCCTAAGAAAGGTCTGACCATATAAAGTTGGGTGTATATAGACTGATTGATATAACCAGCAGCATCAGATACGAAAAAGCCGCGTCTAACGACACGGCTTTATCTGAATTTGGCTCCCCCTGCGGGACTCGAACCTGCGACATACGGATTAACAGTCCGCCGTTCTACCAACTGAACTAAGGGGGAATTGCTTTAAGCGGAGCGCATATTAGCTAGCGTCAGCGTTAGTGTCAACATGAACAATGCGATTCTAACGAAAAAAAACACATAAAAAATACTTTACTTTCTTGTAGCCCTTATCAAATAAGGGGTACATTTACTTATCCACTAAAATTGTGGATAACTGTGTGGGTGAAATTTTAGTAAGTCAAAAACATGTAAAAAATGGCTTCAACACTGTAATTTCAATAGGCGTGATTTTTTATTTAATTTGTTGTTATAGCTGACTTTGTTAGTGGGGTTGGGCAAAAACTAGAATTTAGTCAAAGGTTGGGTTTCTGTGGATAAAAGCGAAAATATAGGAAAAGTGTGAATAAGCTGTGAGTTTATTTTGCGAAATTTAGGGGAGAGATCGCTAGCAGGGCGAAAGATAATATCAGGATTAAAGCAATTGATCTAGCGGCAAAATGCCACTTTATGCAAAACAGAGATTTATTTTTTCGTATAAGCTTGAGTCTGTATATATATACAGCCACAATAGTGGCTTGTGAGTTTGCCTACGCAGAGATGAAATATGAGTAAAGTTTTCGATTTAGTATCTGATTACAAGCCTTCAGGCGATCAGCCCACTGCCATTGAGCAGTTGCTTGAGGGGCTTGACTCTGGTTTAGCACACCAGACTTTACTTGGTGTGACAGGGTCAGGTAAAACGTTCACTTTAGCTAATGTCATCGCGAGTGCTCAGCGACCTGCGATATTGCTTGCGCCGAACAAAACTCTTGCCGCTCAACTTTATGGAGAGATGAAATCTTTCTTCCCGAATAACGCAGTTGAGTATTTTGTCTCTTACTACGATTACTACCAACCTGAAGCCTACGTACCGACTACAGACACTTTTATTGAGAAAGATGCGTCGGTCAACGCGCATATTGAACAGATGCGTCTCTCCGCTACTAAGGCGTTACTGGAACGCAAAGATGCGATTATTGTTGCTTCAGTTTCTGCTATCTATGGTCTGGGTGATCCGGAGTCTTACCTACAGATGATGCTCCACATCCGGCGTGGTGATGTGATGGATCAACGTGATATCTTACGCCGTTTGGCCGAACTTCAATATAGTCGAAACGATGTTGCTTTTGAGCGCGGTCAGTTCCGTGTACGTGGCGAAGTGATTGATATTTTCCCGGCTGAATCGGATCAAGACGCAGTTCGTATAGAGATGTTTGATGATGAGATAGATTGCATCAGCATTTTTGATCCACTGACGGGGGTGGTCAAACAGCGTGATTTAGCACGTTACACCGTCTACCCGAAAACGCACTACGTTACCCCACGTGACCGAATTCTCGATGCGATCGAAAAAATCAAAGTGGAACTTGAAGAGCGTAAAAAGTATCTCCTCGATAGTAATAAGTTACTTGAAGAGCAGCGAATTTCACAGCGTACCCAGTTTGATATCGAAATGATGAATGAGCTAGGTTTCTGTTCGGGTATCGAGAATTACTCGCGTTACCTCAGTGGCCGTAGTGAAGGCGAGCCACCACCTACCTTGTTTGACTATCTTCCTCATGACGGTCTGCTGATCATTGATGAGTCTCACGTTACCGTTCCACAAATTGGTGCGATGTATAAAGGCGACCGTTCTCGCAAGGAAACTTTGGTGGAGTTTGGCTTCCGCTTACCTTCGGCGCTAGACAATCGACCAATGAAATTTGAGGAGTTTGAGTCAATTGCACCGCAGACCATCTTTGTTTCAGCGACACCTGGTAACTATGAAATGGAGAAGTCAGATGGTGAAATTGCCGATCAGGTGGTTCGTCCGACAGGCCTGCTTGACCCAGTATTAGAAGTTCGTCCAGTCGCGACTCAAGTTGATGATCTGCTTTCTGAAATACGAATTCGCGCAGCTAAAGATGAACGTGTTTTGGTGACGACTTTAACCAAGCGTATGGCTGAGGATTTGACCGAGTATTTGACAGAACATGACGTTAAGGTCCGTTATCTCCACTCCGATATTGATACGGTTGAACGCGTCGAAATTATCCGTGATTTGCGCCTTGGTGAGTTTGATGTTCTAGTCGGCATCAACTTATTGCGCGAGGGTTTGGACATGCCAGAGGTTTCGCTAGTCGCGATTCTTGATGCAGATAAAGAAGGATTCTTACGTTCAGAGCGTTCTCTTATCCAGACTATTGGTCGTGCTGCTCGTAATGTTGAGGGTAAGGCGATTCTATATGCGGATAGCATTACTAAATCGATGGATAAGGCGATGGGCGAAACCAACCGCCGCCGTGAGAAGCAGCAAGCCTACAATGAGAAGATGGGCATCGTGCCACAAGCTCTAAAACGTAATATTAAAGATATTATGGAACTTGGTGACATTACTAAGAGTAAGAAGCAGCGCGCGAGCAAAACGGTGCCTCTGTCTAAAGTCGCTGAACCTTCACAAAGCTATGACGTATTGACACCTCAGCAGCTTGA
>NZ_JATABG010000094.1:0-18671 GCF_036533755.1 Vibrio sp. M260118
TTTCGACCTAGCGCTTCTAGAAGAGAAAGCGAAATCGACTCTAACTCCAGTTGTTATCTCTAACATGGACGAAATCAAAGAGCTGAACAAGCTGTCTGGTTCTGTAACTGTTGGTGAAACTGCAGTTCTTAAAGTAACTAAGTAATAGCGACTTTAATCGAATCAAAAAACGCAGCCAGTGGCTGCGTTTTTTGTATCTGCAATACCCTTCATTCTTAGTATTACTTCATCCCTAAGGCGTACTTCAATACTTGCGCTTTCAATGGCCCTGCGTTTTCCGCAATTTTAAGCGCGGCATTACGCATCAACTTCAATGGCGTAATATCATTGCTAAACCCCTTATAGAAAAAGTCCATCCCAGACTGCATTAATAGGTTATCAGGGCGTCGTTTACACTCATACTGTTTCAGCACAATTTGATCTAGCTGCGATGCTCCTTTCGCCACCTCTAGCAACACTTCCACGTCCTTAAAGCCCAAGTTGACCCCTTGCCCAGCTAAAGGATTAATCGTATGAGCTGAATCACCAACAAGCACACAGCCATTGCGATAGTATGACTGAGCATGACGACGGGTAAGAGGAAAAGAACCAGACTGAAGCACCTTAATATCACCCAACTCAGCAGGGAAGTGTGTCATCACCTCTTCCTTCAACTGCTCTGGCGTCATGGAACATAACTGTTTGATTCGCTTAGGTGCGTCGTACCAGACAAGCGAGCCCTGACCGGTTCCATCTGATTGACCATCCAGAGTTGCCAAAGGTAAAAAAGAACGCGGGCCTGTAGGGGTAAACTGCTGCCACGTGATGTCTTGTTGAGGCAGTTCCGTTTCGACGTTAATAAGCATGCAATGCTGGCGATAATCCCAAGCGGTAATACCAATACCTGCCAACTGACGAACTTTAGAGTTGGCACCATCAGCGCCAACGACGAGATCAGCAGTTATGGATTGACCAGAATCGAGTACAACCTTGTTGGTTTCGCCAAATTCAATCGTGTCTAATTTATCAGGGCAAAATAGAGTGATATTTTCATGCTGCTCAAACGCTTGCCACAAGCCCAATTGAATCAGCCTATTTTCGACAATATAGCCTAACCGCTGCATGTCTAATTCATCGCAATGGAAACGAGTACGGCATTCGGGATGCTCCCAAGTCTCTAGTCGACGATAAGGGCAAACTCGCATCTGCTCGATAGTATGCCAAGCCCCTAATTGACTGAGTATTGCAACCGAGTGTTGTGAAATTGCAGAAACACGGATATCCATTGGTTGTTCAGGAGAATACGCCTTCGGTGCATATCCTTCTACCACCGCCACTTGTCTGCCTTGTTGGGCAAAACCGATCGCGGTTGCGGCTCCTACCATGCCACCACCAATAACTGCAACATCAAACTTGGTCATAACTCTTACTTCATCCTGTTAGCGTCTGTTTTTATTGTACGTTTTCATTACTAAAATGTAACCAAAAACCTCAAGCTCGATATGGGCAAATCGCTTATTCGATAACGCTTTTAATAGATTTGGTTGCAGCACTAGTCAGTAGGTTTTTAAAGCAGTACAATACGCCGCTTGCTGCCAGCAGCACCTCTAAACGGTGGGTAGGCTTGTGATAGCTATTGCGACAAGTATGCGCAGAAATAGCTAGCAAGCTAGTGATAAATATTGATTGTTCCTCAAGCGACTTGGATAGCAATAGCTATACAAGCCATCAAAATAAGGACTTGAATGATCACTTTACCTCGGCAGCAGTCTATAGATATAAAAAGTAACACTGGGCGATTTGCTCCCTTAATTTAAACTAACGATCGAGCGAAATTATGAGTAAGAAACTGCTAATTAAAACCTGGGGTTGCCAGATGAACGAATACGATTCATCAAAAATGGCTGACCTTCTCAACGCGGCTAACGGCTACGAGTTGACAGAAGATCCAAATGAGGCAGATGTATTACTTCTTAATACCTGTTCTATCCGAGAAAAAGCGCAGGAAAAGGTATTCCACCAGCTTGGTCGTTGGAAAACATTAAAAGACAAAAAAGACGGCGTGGTGATCGGCGTGGGTGGCTGTGTAGCGACTCAAGAAGGTGACCACATTCGTGAACGTGCTCCGTTTGTTGACGTAATTTTTGGCCCACAAACACTGCATCGTCTACCAGAGATGATTAAACAATCTCAATCAGACGAAGCACCTGTGATG
This sequence comes from Vibrio sp. M260118, assembly GCF_036533755.1. Taxonomy (NCBI): domain Bacteria; kingdom Pseudomonadati; phylum Pseudomonadota; class Gammaproteobacteria; order Vibrionales; family Vibrionaceae; genus Vibrio; species Vibrio sp. M260118. The sequence goes on from NZ_JATABG010000094.1 coordinate 2,195, forward strand.
GACATCTCTTTCCCTGAGATCGAAAAATTTGACCGCCTACCTGAGCCTCGCGCAGAAGGTGCAACGGCGTTCGTTTCTATCATGGAAGGCTGTTCTAAGTACTGTACTTACTGTGTTGTGCCATACACACGCGGTGAAGAAGTGAGCCGTCCAATGGATGACGTGCTGTTCGAAATTGCTCAGCTTGCTGAACAAGGTGTGCGTGAAGTTAACCTACTGGGTCAAAACGTAAACGCATACCGTGGTCCAACGCACGAAGGCGATATCTGCTCTTTCGCTGAACTGCTACGTCTTGTCGCTTCTATCGACGGTATCGATCGTATTCGTTTCACAACTAGCCACCCGTTAGAGTTTACTGACGACATCATCGCGGTTTACGAAGATACACCTGAACTAGTAAGCTTCCTGCACCTACCAGTACAAAGTGGTAGCGACCGCATCCTAACAATGATGAAGCGCCCGCATACGGCCATCGAGTATAAGTCGATCATCCGTAAGCTACGTAAAGCGCGTCCAGATATTCAAATCAGCTCTGACTTTATCGTTGGCTTCCCAGGTGAAACCGATATGGATCACCAAGCGACAATGAAACTGATCAAAGACGTTGATTTCGATATGAGCTTTAGCTTTATCTTCTCACCTCGTCCGGGTACGCCAGCAGCGGATTACCCTTGTGACCTGTCAGAAGAGACCAAGAAAGAGCGCCTATACGAGCTACAGCAAGTGGTTAACTCGCAAGCGATGCGTTACTCACGTCTGATGCTTGATACTGAGCAGCGTGTTTTGGTTGAAGGTCCATCGAAAAAGAATCTAATGGAGCTTCGCGCACGTACTGAGAATAACCGTGTTGTTAACTTTGAAGGTAGTGCAGACCTAATCGGTCAGTTCGTTGACGTTAAGATCACGGACGTATTCGCTAACTCTCTCCGTGGTGAGCTAGTGCGTACCGAAAAAGATATGGACCTTCGCACCGTTATCTCTCCAACGCAGATGATGGCGAAAACGAAGCGTGAAGATGAGCTAGGTGTAGCAACCTTTACACCTTAAGTTCGAAATTAGCTTGAATTTACCCGACTCTGATACCATCTTAGAGAAAGGTATATAAGGTCACTAAAAGCCCGGTCTAAATCGGGCTTTTTTGGAGTGACAAACAATGAGAGGCAACTTTGAGCAATAAAATTGTTACCCTAGAGATCAATCTAGAACCTTCAGATAACCGCCGACTAAGCAGTCTCTGCGGCCCTTTCGATGACAATATCAAACATCTAGAACGCCGTTTGGGTGTTGAAATCAGCTACCGTGGCAACTTTTTTACTATTGTCGGTAAGCCGCATACCAGCGCCGCTGCACTTGAAATCATTAAAACACTTTACGTTAATACGGCCCCTGTTCGCGGCGCAATCCCTGACGTTGAACCTGATGAAATCCATCTAGCAATCAAAGAGACAGGGGTGCTCGACCAAGACCTAGAGTCAAACATTGAACACGGCAAAGAAGTGTTTATCAAGACCAAGAAAGGTGTCATCAAGCCACGCACGCCAAATCAAGGCCAGTACTTGATGAACATGGTGACGCACGATATCAGTTTCGGTATCGGCCCTGCTGGTACAGGTAAAACCTATCTTGCAGTTGCAGCTGCTGTCGATGCGCTTGAGCGTCAAGAGATCCGCCGCATTCTGTTAACTCGTCCTGCGGTAGAAGCTGGTGAAAAACTCGGTTTCCTACCTGGCGATCTAAGTCAGAAAGTCGATCCATACCTGCGCCCACTCTATGACGCGCTATTCGAGATGCTAGGTTTCGAAAAAGTTGAAAAGCTGATTGAGCGCAACGTGATTGAAGTCGCGCCTCTGGCTTACATGCGTGGCAGAACCTTGAACGACGCCTTCATTATTCTCGATGAAAGCCAGAACACCACAGTGGAACAGATGAAGATGTTCCTCACTCGTATTGGTTTCAACTCACGTGCGGTGATCACCGGTGATATCACTCAAATAGATTTACCACGCGGTGCGAAATCTGGCCTGCGCCATGCGATTGAGGTGTTAAGCGAAGTCGACGATATCAGCTTTAACTTCTTCATGTCAGATGACGTGGTGCGTCACCCTGTGGTTGCGCGTATAGTCAACGCCTATGAGAAATGGGAAGCGAAAGCTCAGAAAGAGCGTAAAGAGTTCGAAAAGAAACGTCGTGAAGAGCGCGAAGCACAGTTGATTGAAACAGCCAAAGCTGAGCTTTCAAAGAAGGTACAAGCGGAAGCCGCCGAAGGTAAATAATGACTATTGAACTGGATCTACAACTCGCCGTTGAAGACGAAAACGGCTTGCCTAGCTTTGACGATATTCACCTCTGGTTAAGCTCTACTGTGACAAGGTTTCAACCTCAAGCAGAAGTGACGGTTCGCTTAGTCGACGAAGAAGAGAGCCACCAGCTCAACCATGACTATCGTGGTAAAGACAAACCAACCAATGTGCTCTCTTTCCCATTTGAAGCGCCTCCGGGTATTGAAATGGACCTGCTTGGCGACCTCATAATCTGCCGCCAAGTAGTAGAACGTGAAGCGGTAGAGCAAAACAAACCTCTAATGGCGCACTGGGCGCATATGGTTGTACATGGAAGCTTGCATCTGCTAGGTTATGATCATATCGAAGATGACGAAGCTGAAGAGATGGAGTCACTCGAAACAGAAATCATGCAAGGTATGGGCTTTAAAGACCCGTACATTGATGAGAAACAGTAGCGCTGAGGCAGTTTCAACTCAGCCCTACTATGTGAGCTATCACACATCTGATAGCGTTACTTAAATGAGAAACAATGAACGAAGACAATTCGCCCTCTTCTCTAGAAGGTAAGAAAGAAAAATCTGAAGGTCCGAGTAGAAAGTCCTTCTTCGGACGCCTAGGTCAACTTTTTCAAGGTGAACCCAAGGATCGCCAAGAGCTTGTGGATGTCATCCGTGACTCTGAAGAAAACGACCTGATCGACCACGACACACGCGATATGCTAGAAGGTGTTATGGAGATCTCTGAAATGCGAGTGCGTGACATCATGTTACCGCGTTCGCAAATGGTTACCGTTGATCGTAGCGACGATTTAGACGCACTGATCAACCTTATCACTGATGCACAGCACTCTCGCTACCCAGTCATCAGCGAAGATAAAGACCATGTAGAAGGTATTCTGTTAGCGAAGGACTTACTTAAATACTTAGGTTCTGGCAGCGAGCCATTTGATATCGAGCAAGTAATCCGCCCTGCGGTTGTGGTGCCTGAAAGTAAGCGTGTTGATCGCCTACTGAAAGAGTTCCGCGAAGAGCGCTATCACATGTCTATCGTAACAATACGTTTGGTACCTCCTTCAGTGATGAAGAAGTCGACACGGTAGGAGGCATGGTTATGACCGCGTTTGGTCACCTACCTTCGCGTGGCGAACTGGTTGATATTGAAAGGTATAGCTTCAAGGTAACCTCTGCCGACAACCGCAGAGTTGTGCAGCTCCAAGTGACGATTCCAGATGAAGAGCTCGTTGAAGACTCGACAGAAGAGTAACGCTAATTTCCCAACAGGGACAAAATAGAAGTAAACGATGATCAATTCACTTTTTCATCGCCTAAAACGGCCGCTCGCGGCCGTTTTTGTTGGCGCAATAACCACCCTAGCTTTCGCTCCATACCAACTATGGCCGATAGCTATTGTTAGCCCTGCTCTACTATTATTGCTTATCCACAAACAGTCGGCTAAACGCGCACTTTGGATAGGTTACGCCTGGGGGCTAGGTCAGTTTGCAACCGGTGTTAGCTGGGTTCATGTCAGTATCGATAATTTCGGTGGTATGCCTAAGGTTGCCAGTGTTTTCTTAATGGGACTACTGGTTGGTTACCTTGCCATCTACTCCGCTCTGTTTACTTGGAGTATCAATCGCTTCTTCCCCAATGCCACACGCTCTAGGTTTATGCTGGCTGCGCCTGCGCTATGGCTAATATGTGATTGGCTGCGCGGCTGGGTAATGACCGGCTTCCCTTGGCTCTGGCTAGGTTATAGCCAAATAGATAGCCCTCTAGGTAACTTTGCTCCACTCGGTGGTGTCGAGTTGATCACCTTGCTACTAATCATCAGTGCAGGCGCAATAGTTTATTCTGGCTTAAAGCGCCAATGGTTAGTTTTGTTAGTTCCGGCTGTCATTTTCATGACTAGCTTTGGCTTAAAATCCGCCCAATGGGTTACGCCAAACCCAGACCAAGTCACCAAGGTCGCGTTGATTCAAGGTAATATCCCTCAAGAATTGAAGTGGAAGCCAAGTGAGCGTTGGCCAACCATCATGAAGTACACTGACCTTACTCGAGAAAACTGGGATGCGGATATCATCATTTGGCCTGAAGCAGCAGTCCCAGCACTAGAGTACGAAATCTCGTCTTTTCTCACTAACCTCGACTCTGCCGCGCGCATGAACAACAGCGCGGTGATAACTGGAATCGTAAATCAGGGCGAAAACAAGAAGTTCTACAACAGCATTCTAACTCTCGGAATCAGCACGTATGGCGAGTATCGCTATGACATGAATCAGCGCTACCACAAACACCACCTGCTTCCATTTGGTGAATTTGTTCCATTTGAAGAGTTCTTGCGCCCTATTGCTCCATTCTTCAATTTGCCGATGTCATCATTTAGCCGTGGCGACTATATTCAGCCTAATGTCGATGCTAACGGTACTCAGATGGCGCCTGCACTTTGCTACGAAATCATCTTTAACGAGCAAGTTAGACAAAACCTTACCGAGGACACTGACTTTATCCTCACCCTATCCAATGATGCTTGGTTTGGACACTCCATTGGCCCGTTGCAACATATGGAGATCGCCCGTATGCGCGCTCTTGAGCTTGGCAAGCCTGTAATTCGCGCCACCAACAATGGGGTAACCGCAGTCACAGATCACAAAGGCCGTATCATTGCACAGGTACCACAATTCCAAACCGCCGTTTTACGTGCAGAGGTACCAGCGACATCAGGTGAAACGCCTTATCGCCACCTAGGCTCATGGCCTCTGTATGTATGGGTTGTGTTAAGTTTGGTGATTGGTTGGAGAATAAGAAACGAGTAGCGAGTAAATTGAGAGGGTTGGCATATTTCGTCAACCCTCTTTAGTTTGAGTCAATTGATTCGTCATCCTCAAGAGCGAGGGACGAGCGAGTTGGGGATCTCATGAAGCTAGTCAAATCGCGAAAAGATTCCGTACTCGCGTCTTGCTCTACGGCTTAAGTGGCTTTCGACTGAATCCTTTGCACCCACAGTGGGTACATGGGATGATTACCGTTGGATGGTTGTACTGAGTTTTGTGACCACACTCATCGCAAACCAATATACCTAAACCAATCACTTCACCGGCTTGGTAAAGCCCTTGGTGTTCTAGGTCTTGGAACAACTCAACCCACTCAACCTTAGTACGATCGGTAATATCAAGTAGCCCCTGCCAGATAGAGTCGGTAACCATCAAATAAAACGGTCCACCTTTAGAATCTTCGTAACTGTCAGCGAACTCTTTCAAATCCGATTTAACATACGCAGAAACCAAGGCCATTTCATCTTTAGTCAGATCATTAGCGGCTTGGGCAACTTTTCCCGAGGTTTCAATAACATTATTCACCTCATCAGGACTATGCTTGAGTGTTTCAACTACATCTTCAAGCATCTCTTCATAACCAGCTTTTCTTTTTGGCATAGCCCCTCCTCAAGATTACTTACTGCTTTGTATCCCCTAAATAATTGGAGTTGCACCTAAGCAACAAGTTAATTGACGGGGATAGCTATTGTTGTACCTCGTTCCTTTAGGTATTCTATGACGATCTATTAAAGTCTGTTCTAACCGAACTCACAAATTCCAAGATAACCGGACATCATCGATGCAAGAACAATACAACCCGCAAGATATTGAACAGAAAGTTCAACAGCACTGGGACAGCAACAACACCTTTGTTGTAAGTGAAGACCCAAATAAAGAAAAATTCTACTGTCTATCCATGTTCCCTTACCCAAGTGGTCGACTGCACATGGGTCACGTGCGTAACTACACTATCGGTGATGTAGTCTCTCGTTTCCAGCGCCTGCAAGGTAAAAACGTAATGCAACCAATCGGTTGGGATGCATTCGGTCTGCCTGCAGAAAACGCAGCGGTGAAAAACAACACGGCACCTGCGCCTTGGACATACGAAAACATCGAATACATGAAGAACCAGCTTAAACTGCTGGGTTTCGGCTACGACTGGAACCGCGAGTTCGCAACCTGTACACCTGAGTACTACCGTTGGGAACAAGAGTTCTTCACTAAGCTTTATCAAAAAGGCCTAGTTTACAAGAAGACCTCTTCTGTTAACTGGTGTCCAAACGACCAAACTGTTCTAGCAAACGAGCAGGTTGAAGATGGCTGCTGCTGGCGTTGTGACACGCCTGTAGAGCAAAAAGAGATCCCGCAGTGGTTCATCAAAATCACTGAATACGCTCAAGAGCTTCTAGATGACCTAGACAACCTTGACGGCTGGCCTGAAATGGTTAAGACCATGCAGCGCAACTGGATTGGTCGCTCTGAAGGCGTCGAGCTCAAGTTCGAAGTGAAAGGCCAAGCGGACCTAGAGGTTTACACCACTCGCCCTGATACGCTAATGGGCGTCACTTACGTAGGTATCGCGGCAGGTCACCCTCTAGCGACAATCGCAGCTGAGAACAACCCTGAGCTTGCTGAGTTCATCGAAGAGTGTAAAAACAACAAAGTTGCTGAAGCTGAGCTAGCGACAATGGAGAAGAAAGGTATGGCAACTGGCCTTACTGCGATTCACCCATTGAACGGCCGTGAAGTGCCAGTTTACGTCGCTAACTTTGTACTGATGGACTACGGTACAGGCGCTGTAATGGCAGTACCTGCTCACGACCAGCGTGACTACGAGTTCGCGACTAAGTATGGTCTAGACATTGTGCCAGTGATCAAGCCACAAGATGGTTCAGAGCTAGACGTTTCTGAAGCAGCTTACACTGAAAAAGGTGTCCTGTTCGATTCAGGTGAATTCGACGGCCTTGAGTTCCAAGCAGCGTTCGATGCCATTGCAGCCAAGTTAGAAGCTGAAGGTAAAGGTACTAAGACTGTAAACTTCCGTCTACGTGACTGGGGTGTATCTCGTCAGCGTTACTGGGGCGCGCCAATCCCAATGGTAACCACTGAAGACGGTGAAGTTCACCCAGTGCCAGCGGACCAGTTGCCTGTAGTGCTTCCTGAAGACGTGGTAATGGATGGCGTAACTAGCCCAATCAAAGCCGACAAAGAGTGGGCGAAGACGACGTTCAATGGCGAGCCAGCTCTACGTGAAACTGATACGTTCGATACCTTCATGGAATCTTCTTGGTACTATGCTCGCTACTGTTCACCACAAGCGGACGATATCCTAGATCCAGAAAAAGCAAACTACTGGCTACCAGTAGACCAGTATGTCGGTGGTATCGAGCACGCTTGTATGCACCTACTGTACTCTCGCTTTTTCCACAAACTGCTACGTGATGCGGGCTACGTCACTTCTGACGAACCGTTCAAGCAGCTACTGTGTCAAGGCATGGTACTGGCAGATGCGTTCTACTTCGAGAACGAAAAAGGCGGCAAAGAGTGGATTGCTCCGACTGACGTAGCTGTTGAGCGTGACGGTAAAGGTCGTATCGTGTCTGCTAAAGACAACGAAGGCCGTGATGTTGAGCACTCAGGCATGATCAAAATGTCGAAGTCAAAGAACAACGGTATCGACCCACAAGAGATGGTAGACAAGTACGGTGCAGACACAGTACGTCTATTTATGATGTTTGCATCACCTGCAGACATGACCCTTGAGTGGCAAGAGTCTGGCGTAGAAGGTGCAAACCGCTTCCTGAAACGTGTTTGGAAACTAGTGAAAGAGCACGCATCAAAAGGTGAAGCAGTTGCAGTAGACGCAGCAGCACTATCTAGCGACCAAAAAGCGCTACGCCGTGACGTTCACAAGACTATCGCTAAGGTAACGGATGATGTTGCGCGTCGCCAAACGTTCAACACCGCTATCGCTGCAATCATGGAACTAATGAACAAGCTAGCGAAAGCACCTCAAGAGTCTGAGCAAGATCGTGCAATCCTTGACGAAGCACTGAAAGCTGTTGTTGTGATGCTTTACCCAATCACTCCGCATATCTCTTACGAGATGTGGGCAGGTCTTGGTCAAGCGGATATCGACAACGCGGCTTGGCCTACGCATGATGAAAAAGCACTGGTTGAAGACGAGAAGCTAATCATCGTTCAGGTCAACGGCAAGCTACGTGCGAAGCTAACAGTACCAGCAGACATCTCTAAAGAAGAGATCGAAAAGCTAGGTCTAAACGATGAGAACGTTACTAAGTTCACAGAAGACAAAACTGTACGCAAAGTTATCTACGTACCAGGTAAACTTCTGAACATTGTTGCAAACTAACAAAGTGTAGCGAACTAATCTTCGCTAGCTTAGTCATAAGCAGGGTAGCTTATTACCCTGCTTATACTTATCTTAGAGCTTTACTTTCCATCGCAGAAAATAGAGTCCTAAGATAAGTATTCCAATAATCGAGAGCCCTAAATCCATGTTTCGTAGAGCATCGCGCCTTATTTCATCATCCTCTGTAAAACTCACTAGTGTGATTTTAATGGCAAGCCTATTGTCTGCTTGTGGTTTCCACCTACGCGGTGACTACTCGGTTCCTGAAGAGTTAGAAACCATGTCGCTCACCAGTTACGACCAATACAGCAGCTTCACTCGCATGATGAAGGGGCAGTTGCGTATGAGTGAAATCAAAGTCGTGCCACCAGCAGCAAACACACCAAACCTGCACCTGCTTAGCGAAGGCGTTGGTGAGCGCACACTATCTCTCTACCAAAACACTCGTGCGGCAGAAAAAGAGCTAACCTTTAGAGCTTCTTACCGCGTGACGGTTCCTGAACTAGGCTCAAAGACCTTCTCGACTAGCGTCACTCGTAGTTACCTAGATAACCCGTTAACGGCTCTCGCAAAGTCTGTTGAGCGCGACATGATTGAAGACGAAATGCGTAAGCTCGCCGCATCACAAATCATTCGTCAAATGGCACGTTTGAAAGCTGATATCGAAGCCAATGAACTACTTGAAGCAGAACAAGAAGCAACACTAAGAGTTGAAGAAGAGCAGTACCGTGTGAAGACTTTCTACGCAGAAGATGCGCAAGGTAATGTCACTTCAGAAGTGCCAGCAAACTAATCATTATGCGAATTTTCGCCGACCGTCTAGTGGAGCAGTTGTCTAAACAGCTCCACTCAATCTATCTTATTTTCGGCAACGAGCCACTCTTAATCCAAGAATCTCGTCAAGCCATTCAAAAAGCTGCTCGCACACAAGGTTTTGAAGAGCGTCACCGCTTTGCAGTCGATGCATCCCTTGACTGGAATTCGGTCTATGACTGTTGCCAAGCAATGAGCTTATTCTCATCGCGTCAAGTCATAGAGCTAGAGTTACCTGAGTCTGGCGTCAACACAGCGATAGCCAAAGAGCTAGTCGCAGTATCTGAGCTGGTGCATAGCGATATTTTGCTCGTTGTCATAGGCAGTAAACTGACCAAAGCCCAAGAAAATGCCAAATGGTTTAAATCCCTATCGAGCCAAGGCTGCTGGGTCAACTGCTTAACACCAGATATACAAAGGCTGCCTCAGTTTGTCCAAACTCGATGCCGAGCGCTCAATCTCAAACCTGATCAAGAAGCGGTACAAATGCTGGCTCAATGGCACGAAGGGAACCTATTCGCGTTAACACAGAGCCTTGAAAAGTTGGCACTACTCTACCCTGATGGTGTACTGAACCTAGTTCGATTAGAAGAGTCGTTAAGTCGTCATAATCATTTTACCGCTTTCCATTGGGTTGATGCTCTACTCGCGGGTAAAGCGAAGCGCTCACAGCGGATCTTGCGTCAGTTAGAAGTGGAAGGTGTAGAAGCCATCATACTGATTCGCACCATACAGAAAGAGCTCACTCAACTGCTCAATATGGCGAATCAAGTTAAGACTCAACCGATTGGACAGGTGTTTGAAAGCTATCGAGTTTGGCAAAATAAACGCCCTCTATACTCCGCAGCTCTCAATCGCTTGCAACCAAACAAGATTACTCAGCTACTTCAACTGCTTGCTAAGATAGAGCTGATGGTAAAAACCCAGTATGAGCAATCCAGTTGGCCACTATTACATCAGTTAAGTGCCGAGTGCTGCTTACCGCAAGTGAAGCTATAGAAAGCGTGCTATACTTCGCCGCCGCAATTGAAATAACCTGTGTGAAAGCACAACACTAACGAGGACAACACCTTGCAACTTGAAGAGTTAAACGACTTCCTTGCTGACAAAGCAGATGATATGAAAGCACAAGACATCAAGACTATCGATGTTCAAGGTAAATCTAGCATTACCGACTTCATGATTGTTTGTACTGGTACATCAAAGCGTCATGTTGTTTCTATCGCTGAGCACGTTGCAAAAGAGTCAAAACTTGCTGGCATCGAGCCACTAGGCGTTGATGGTGAAGCTGAAGGCGAGTGGGTCGTAGTGGATATGGGCAGCACTATCGTTCACGTTATGCAAGAAGAGCATCGCGAGCTATACCAACTAGAGAAGCTTTGGAGCTAATTGATGAAGATACAGTTAGTGGCCGTTGGCACCAAAATGCCGAAGTGGGTTGAAGAGGGCTTTCAAGAGTATCGCCGTCGCTTCCCACATGACATGCCGCTTGAACTTGTAGAAATAACCGCCGGAAAACGCGGAAAAAATGCCGATATTGCAAGAATTCTGCAAAAAGAAGGCGAAGCTATGCTTGCTGCCGTGCCAAAAGGCAACCGAATTGTTACTCTCGACATTCCCGGCAAAAAATGGGATACCCCACAATTGGCCGAGCAACTAGAGAGCTGGAAACTCGACGGAAGAGACGTGTCGATTCTAATTGGCGGCCCCGAAGGTTTAGCCCCGGCTTGCAAAGCGGCAGCGGATCAGAGCTGGTCTCTTTCTGCACTGACTCTGCCTCATCCATTGGTACGCATTGTCATGGCTGAGAGCTTATATCGAGCGTGGAGCATTACCGCGAACCACCCATACCACCGAGAATAACGATTCATGTTAAGGAAGCGTACCCAGATAAGGGACTACCATGAAGAAGCGCGACTATTTAGAAGTCGCGCTATTGTTGCTTTCGTCGGAATTATTGCTTTGGTTGGCGTACTTATCACCAACTTGTATAACATTCAGATCAATCAGTACCAAGATTACAAAACACGCTCCAATGACAACCGTATTAAAGTAGTGCCAATCGCACCCAACCGCGGTTTAATCTATGATCGAAATGGTAAGTTACTCGCTGAAAACCAACCTGTTTTTAGTCTCGAACTCACACCCGAAAAAATTAAGGATATGGACGACACTATTCGTCGTCTGCAACAGATCCTGACCATCACTCCCGAGCAAATTGAGCGGTTCCAGCGTGAACGTCGCCAAACTCGTCGCTTTAAATCCGTGCCGATCTTGACTCAGCTGACTCAAGAACAAACCGCTAAGTTTTCAGTACACCAACATAAATTCCCAGGTGTGTCCATTAATGCGGCTCTGAAGCGAAACTACCCATATGGTGAAGTGCTCACCCATGTTATTGGCTACGTTTCTCGCATTAATGATCGTGACGTTCAGCGCTTGGTGCGTGAAGGTAAAGATGCCAACTATCAAGCAACTCGAGACATAGGTAAACTCGGCATCGAGCGCTACTACGAAGACATGCTACACGGCACCGCTGGTTACCAAGAGGTTGAAGTAAACAGCCGTGGTCGTGTCATTCGCACTCTAAAATACGTGCCACCGGTTCCGGGGAAAGATATCGTCCTGAACCTTGATATCGATCTTCAACTTTACATCCACAAACTGCTCGATGATCGCCGCGGAAGTGCTGTCGTTTTAGACCCTTCAGATAACGGCGTTCTAGCTATGGTCTCTAGTCCAAGCTACGACCCAAACGCGTTCGTCCATGGTATTTCTGGGAAGGCTTACCGCGCATTACTCAATGACAAAAACCGTCCGTTGGTAAACCGAGCAACACTAGGTATTTACCCACCCGCATCAACCATCAAGCCATTTATGGCGGTCGCCGCACTGCAAGAGGGAGTCATTACCCCTTACACCACTCGCAATGACCCAGGTTACTGGAAAATTCCTAACTCCAAAACGCGTCCGTTTCGTGACTGGCTTGCATGGGGACATGGCAAAGTCGATATCGTTAAATCAATTGAAGAGTCGGTTGATACCTTCTTCTATCAAGTAGCTTACGACATGGGTATCGATCGCATTTCAAGCTGGATGATGATGTTTGGCTTCGGTGATTACACCGGCATCGACATTCATGAAGAGAGCAAAGCCAATATGCCGACACGTGAATGGAAGATGGTTAGACACAGAACGCCTTGGTATCAAGGTGACACCATCCCTGTTGGTATTGGGCAAGGTTACTGGACGGCGACACCAATGCAGATTGCCAAAGCAACCTCGGTGCTCGTTCATCGCGGTGAAGTGATTGCACCACACCTATTGCGAGCGACGATCAACAACGGTGAAGAGTTTGATACCCGTGAGCTATCTGATATCGAGACTTATCCACCCATTACTGGTGTCAAAGATCGTTTCTGGGATATGGCAATCGAAGGTATGCGCTTGGTAAACCATGGTAAGAAAGGTACCGCCCGTCGCGCCTTCACTAATACCAAATATGTCAGTGGCGGTAAGTCAGGAACCGCACAGGTATTCGGATTAGGTGAGGACGAAGAGTACAACGCCGATGAGATTGCCGAGCACTTACGCGACCACGCCCTGTTTACTGGTTTTGCGCCTATTGATGACCCTGAACTGATTGTGACCATAGTACTGGAAAACGCCGGTGGTGGTTCTTCTCAGGGTGGCCCGGTGGTCAGAAGAATTTTTGATCACGTTCTAATTGATAAAAAGGAGGCGAAATAGTCATGGATTTGAACCCAGCAACTGGTCAAAACCGCGCCTTTTTTGAGCGTTTCCATCTTGACCTACCACTGCTATTAGGAATTCTAGTGCTAATGGCATTTGGTCTGGTGGTGATGTACAGCGCTAGCGGCCAAAGCATTGCCATGATGGACAGACAAGCGATGCGCATGGGGCTCTCCTTAGGCGTAATGTTACTTCTGGCGCAAATTCCTCCGCGTACCTATGAATCCTTAGCACCACTGATGTTCGTTGGTGGTGTGATACTGCTACTTGGCGTGCTATTTTTCGGCGAAGCGTCGAAAGGGGCTCAGCGCTGGCTTAACCTAGGTTTCGTCCGCTTCCAGCCTTCAGAACTACTTAAGCTTGCCGTGCCACTCATGGTAGCTCGCTACATAGGTAAACGACCACTACCACCGACCTTCCAAACACTGGTAATGTCGTTGGTGATGGTTTTTGTCCCTACCATTTTAATTGCCAAACAGCCTGATTTAGGAACATCTATCCTAATTGCCGCTTCGGGGATCTTTGTTATCTTTCTCGCTGGCATTAGCTGGAGAATCATCATCGCCGCTGGATTGGCTTTGGGAGGATTCCTGCCAATCCTATGGTTCTTCTTGATGCGTGAGTATCAAAAAGTTCGTGTAAGAACCCTGTTCAACCCAGAGTCAGATCCACTAGGTGCGGTTTGTCTATGTGTTTGTAAATATTGGCATGGTAAGTGGTATTTTACCTGTGGTTGGCGTTCCATTGCCGCTAATCAGCTATGGTGGAACATCCATGGTGACACTCATGGCAGGCTTTGGCATCTTGATGTCGATCCATACTCATAGAAAAGCGTTCTCTAAGGCAATTTAAATGATAACCAAGCGATTAATACTCACTATTGCGGCAACGAGTCTTGTCCTTGTGGGTTGTTCTTCTTCACCGTCAAAACGTTACTCGATTGATGATGACATTGCCCCTGATGCGCCAATCAGTATCGATCATATCGAAGATGCAACGCCGATGTATGAACCCTATAGCCTAGGTGGTAACAGTAACTACACCTTACGTGGTAATGATTACACCATTATCAAGCAGCCTGAGGGGTTCAAACAGCAAGGTATTGCCTCTTGGTATGGTAAAAAATTCCATGGCCACTTGACCTCTAATGGCGAAATCTACGACATGTACTCGATGTCAGCCGCTCACAAAGAGCTGCCAATCCCGAGCTACGTCAAAGTGACCAATAAAGATAACGGTAAAACAGCGATTGTGCGCGTCAATGACCGAGGCCCTTTCCACGAGGGACGCGTCATCGATTTAAGCTACGCCGCTGCGTTAAAGCTTGACGTCATTCGCACCGGTACAGCCAACGTCGTAATTGAGGTCATTACCGTAGACAAGCCAACGCAAGCTCATAAACAGCAAGCGTTGCCAAAGTTTGTTATTCAAGTTGCGTCATCACAACATCAAGATCGAGTTGAAACTTTGGCGCAAAACCTCAGTCAAACTCTATCAGTTAACAGTTATGTCAGCTCTCAAGACAAACTTCACCGAGTATTCTTAGGCCCTTTTGACGACTATATGCTCAGTCAAAAAGCACTAGAACAAGTGAAAGATCTGGGTTATACCAGTGCTTTCATAAAATCCCAGTAGTCCTCAATCCAGTGCCGTTTAATACCTGCACTGGCTTGGGCGATTGAATCTGTTAAGATATGGACAGTAAACGATAATTCTGTAGTCACTATGAAAAAATCAACGTTATTAAAATCCGCTTTTGCGTCTTCAATTGCACTTTCAGCAAGTTTCGCATTCGCATCCCCTATCGTAGTCCCAGACGCCCCTCAAATCGCAGCAAAAGGCTACGTTTTGATGGATTACCATTCCGGTAAGGTGCTTGCTGAGAAAGAGATGAACACCAAACTGTCTCCAGCTAGCTTAACTAAGATGATGACAAGTTACGTTATCGGTCAAGAGTTGGAGCGCGGCAACATCTCTCTTCAAGACGATGTGACTATTAGTAAAAATGCATGGGCGAAGAACTTCCCAGACTCGTCAAAAATGTTCATTGAAGTGGGCACAACGGTAAAAGTTGAAGACCTAAACCGCGGTATCATCATTCAATCAGGTAATGATGCGTGTGTGGCAATGGCCGAACACATTGCAGGTTCAGAAGATGCGTTTGTCGATCTGATGAATGCTTGGGCTGACACGATTGGCATGAAAGACACCCACTTTGCTAACGTACACGGTCTAGACAACTCTAACCTATACTCAACGCCTTACGATATGGCCCTACTTGGTAGCGCGCTTATCCGTGACGTGCCTGAAGAGTACCGTATCTATTCAGAGAAGAAGTTCACCTACAACGGCATTACCCAATACAACCGTAACGGTCTGCTTTGGGACAAGAGCATGAACGTTGACGGTATCAAAACTGGCCACACGAGCAATGCGGGTTACAGCCTAGTAAGCTCAGCAACAGAAGGTCAGATGCGCTTAGTAGCTGTTGTCATGGGTACCAAAAATGCCAATGCACGTAAGTCAGAAAGTAAAAAGCTACTCAGCTACGGCTTCCGCTTCTTCGAAACTGTTGCACCTCATAAAGCAGGTGAAACATTCGTCGAAGAGAAAATCTGGATGGGCAACAAAGACATGGTTGCTCTGGGCCTAGACCAAGACACCTACGTTACGCTTCCTCGTGGTCAAGCCAAGAACCTTAAGGCGAGCTTTATCCTTGAAAAAGAGCTAGAAGCCCCAATTATGAAAGGTGACGTAGTTGGTAAGCTATACTATCAGCTAGAAGGTGAAGATATTGCCGAGTACCCACTTCTTGCGCTTGAAGACGTAGAAGAAGGCAGCCTATTCAGCCGCCTATGGGATTACATTGTGATGCTTTTCAAAAGCTTCCTGTAATTTCGGTATTTAGCTTATCAAAAGCCGCCTTGTGCGGCTTTTTTAATTTGTAATGAACATTTCAGCCGAAAACAGTGACGCCTTGAGATCCTTTCCAATAGGCAGTACTATTCCGCGCTGAAAATATCGACTTTCAACTTGGAGTTTCCACATGCTGAACATCAACTCAGACGCAAAACTTAAAGACCTGCTTGAGTTCCCTTGTTCTTTTACTTACAAGGTAATGGGCTACGCTAAGCCTGAACTACCAGAAAAGGTTCTAGAAGTTATTCAACGCCATGCTCCAGGTGATTACAGCCCAACGGTTAAGCCGAGCGCCAAAGGTAACTATCACTCAGTGTCAGTCAATATCACTGCTACCTCTATCGAACAGGTTGAAACACTGTACAAAGAGCTGGGTGAAATCGACATTGTGCGCATGGTTCTATAACAATTTTTGAAAATTTAAATTTTTTTTGAAAGCAGCGAAAGCTGCTTTCTTTTTATATATCAGACAGATATAAACACTAGAATAATCGATGAGTTAAAAATGTGTTACTGGTATATAGT
>NZ_JATABG010000095.1:0-10563 GCF_036533755.1 Vibrio sp. M260118
TTTGTTAACAGTAGACCTAATTTTTCTTAAACCTAAAAAGTTGTATTCCAATATGAGTTCAAACAAATCGACCTTATTGATTGTCGCCTTAGCTGTTTTGGGCGGAATCATCTTTTCGCAGGTAGCCGTGTCTCCTGCTATAAGCTTTGTACTGGGTGTATTCGCTTCCGCTTTTATTCTTAAACTTTCAAACACCAATAAAGAACAAGACCCATCCAACGATCCATCAACTAAAACACTTTACGTAGGCAACTTGCCCTATAAAGCAAATGAGTCACACGTGAAAGAGCTATTTGCCAAACATGGTGAAGTTTTTGCCGTGCGCTTAATGAAAGATAAACGCACAGGTAAAAGAAGAGGCTTTGGCTTTGTAGTGATGGCTGCATCTGACACACAAACTGCCATTGAAGCACTTAATGAAAAGGATTATATGCAGCGGACGTTAAAGGTTCGTATTGCTAACGACCCTAAATCTCAATCGGAAAGTACTGAACAGGGCTAAAACCTAGTTCATGTAATGCAATGTTCAATGCTCCCTCTTCCCAAGGGGGAGCTGTTGAAAAAATCTCTTTTGTTCCTACCGTCTCAATCTTCAGTTCAAATTTATCTTTAAGTAGATCGGCAACCCTACGTGCTATTGCCTCTCCCGAATCAACCAACAATACATGGTTTGATAATGCTTGCTGAATTTCGGTTTTGATTAACGGAAAGTGAGTACAACCTAGGACAGCCACATCAACTTTATTGTCAATCGGGGCAAAAATTTTTTTAAGCTCGGCTTGATCGATAGCTTTCCCTCTGAGCTTTTCTTCTGCCATATCAACTAATCGGGTTGAACCCAATAGCTCGACAGGCTTGCTTTGAGAGAAGTCACGAATAAGGTCGTGGGTATAAGGGCGAGTAATAGTTGCCGGAGTAGCAACTAGGCCAACCGCTTTGTTAGCGAGATTCGAAGCAGGTTTGATTGCAGGAACAACACCAACTACGGGAATAGAGAGTTTGGCCCTCAAGGTTGGTAACACAATAGTACTAGCTGTATTACATGCGATAACGACTAAATCTATTTGATGTTTTTCCACCAGCGAGCAGACCAATGCATCAACACGTGCAATTAGCGTTTCATGTTGCAGTTCGCCATATGGGTAGGCTGCGTTATCGAAGATATAGAGGTAATCAAGCTGAGGTAATTTCGCCTGTATCTCTTTATATACAGATAGACCACCGACACCAGAGTCAAAGATTAGGATTTTTGCTTGTTGCTCGGACACTTGAATTGCTCACTACTTTACGACTTGGCAATGATACTCGCTGTAGCTATTTTGGCAAACATTGCGCGTGATAACGTTGATGAGTAAAGCGCTCTCCTTGCTCTTTATGAGTGAGCTCTAGTTCGAGCTTTCCTCGATAGCTCCGCGTTTCGGTCACTAGCGTGTGGAACTCACCATCTTCACCACAAAGGTCGACACCTTTAGGCAAGCTATCAAGGAAATCTTGGCTATACCATTGCCCACAATAGCTTGGTGTTAATGCATTACCATCCGTGGTAACAACTAAGGTTTTGATTCCACGCTCAAGGATCTCATGCGCTAAGTCCGCACTTTGTTGCCCAAGCAAAGGAAAGACACACTCCCAATCTGCAGGCTCTATATAGCTACGACGATACGCTTCAATGCCGTTGCAGAACATATCGCCAAAGGCTACGGCCTCAATCGCAAGTTCGCTTTGCTTTAACGCATTAACAATAGCTGCTTGATAAATCTCATTCGAGGGGAAAGTCTCTGGTAGCTCTATCTTTATCAACGGCAAGCCTAACAACTCTGCCTGCATATCTAGCACATCAATTGGCGTCGCTTGGAAGGGAACTTCATCTTTTACATAGGTCGTGTACAGACCGACCACTTGATAATCATGGCTTTCCACTAGCCTTTCTAGGGTTAGAGTTGAGTCTTTGCCACTAGACCAGCTTACAATGACGTTCTTTTTCATAATTTAAGTATATAGAGAAGTAAAAACCGCCCGAAGGCGGTTTGGATTTTAGTTAGAACTGGTATGAAGCATTTAGGTAATATGCTTGATCTTGCGTTTCATACTTGTCCACCGTTTGGTATTGAGCGTTAAACAAGTTTTCAACTTTAGCTCGTAGCTTCCATTGCTCAGTAAGCTGGTAACCTAATGTAAAATTCACAAGGCTATACGGATCCAGTTCCACAGTATTTTTTGCATCATCATAGCGTTTACCTTGGTATTGATAACTCAAGTCCCCACGCCAGTCATTGTGTTCATAGCTGACCAACCATTTTGCAGCAAAGTTTGCTCTGCGAGATAGTTCTTTATCTTGGATGTCTTCTGGTTGACCAAAGCTAGCAACATTAACTTTGTTGTTATGATCTAGGAAATCTAGCGACACTGAGTGTGAGAGTACACCAGTCTCAAACTGCGAGCTCACTTCAATACCGTTTATTGTCGCATCAGAATTCTTTAGCTCTTCACCTTTTGATTGATAGCTTACCAAGTTAGTAATTTTGTTTGAGTAACCTACAACGCGCACATCCGCTACTTCAGAGAAGAACTCAAATCCAGCCTCAAAACTCAAAGATTCTTCTGGTTTCAGGTCACTATTACCATAACCAGGCCAGAATAGATCATTGTATGTTGGTGCACGAAACGCAGTACCTCCAGAAGCAATCAAACGCCAATTCTGGCTAACAAGATAGCCAGCACCTAGCTGCCATGTCGATTTCCCACCATAGACTTCATTGTCATCATGACGAATACTTGCTTCAATTTGCAGGCCTGAGTGGTCATAGAAAGCCGAAGCAAATACTGCATTATTTTTGCGGCTAGTGCCATCATATTTCTGGTAACTATTGCTACTCCAAATTTTAGAATCAGCTACTGAGTCTTTAGTTAGATCAACACCTGCATTAAGTGCAAAGCTCTCAGAGACCTGATAAGAGTTCAGCCAGTTGAGTGCATCACGGTCAGTGATTAAGTGACTACCCGGATCATCACCACCTTTATTGTTGCTATCATCCCGGTTGGTAGATAGGGACAAAGAAGAACGGTATTTTTCACCGACATAACTTACAACAGCAGCATAGTTGAACAGTGTTGATTCTTGCTCATCTGACGCTGTAGAACTGTAAGTATCGTAGTCATTCTCTCCCTTGTAGTAAAAGCCCATTACTTTGGCAGACCACTCTGGTGAAAAATTTGTCCCAACTTCTAGCGTTAGGTCTTGACGGCTATAACCATCTTCATCAGGTTGAGCGGGACCTGTGCCTACAACATCGAAACCATCTGACGCTTCAGTGTTTACAGACATATTAATCCAAGAGTTCTGACCGACTTTAGAGCTCACTCCAGCAGCGCCTTGGCGATAGTTATCAGTACCAGCTCCTACTTGAACAGTACCAGAGTCAACATCAGCACCTGATGAAGTAATGATGTTAATGACACCTCCTATTGCATCTGCACCATATACCGCAGCACGAGCACCTTTTACTAACTCGATACGTTCAACACCACTTAGAGGAAT
This sequence comes from Vibrio sp. M260118, assembly GCF_036533755.1. Classification (NCBI taxonomy): domain Bacteria; kingdom Pseudomonadati; phylum Pseudomonadota; class Gammaproteobacteria; order Vibrionales; family Vibrionaceae; genus Vibrio; species Vibrio sp. M260118. The sequence goes on from NZ_JATABG010000095.1 coordinate 3,539, forward strand.
AGCTGAGAAATTCGCACTACCAGTTGTAGCACTACCTATTCTCACCCCGTTATAGAGAACAATGGTTTGATTCGATGAGGTACCGCGAACAAAGACTGAACTGTTTTGCCCGCGTCCGCCATTTTGTGTTACTTGCACACCGGGTAATAATGCTAAAGCTTCCGTTAGAGATTTAATTTGCAGATTGTCAATTTGCTCTTTGGTTACAATGTCGACTGTTGCTGTCACTTGACCAACTGACTGCTCAAAACGACTCGCGGTCACCACCATGGTCTCATCAGCGGATGCTTGTTGAGCGTAAGAAAGAGGGGCGTACGGAAGTAGCGATGCCACAGCAATCGCCAAAATAGATCGGTTCATTTTATAATCCTAAATCGCGTTAATCCTACCGAGCATGGAATTTTGCTTCCACTACCACTGCTCAGCCGCTGGCAGGTCTTCGGACTCAAGAGCTCGGCATCGCCTCCTACTTACTCGACTTCCCACACTAGTCTGTGCAGTGTCATTTGAGCTTTCGTTCTCTTTTACCGCTGCGCGTCAGTTCTGGATTTTCACCAGATTCCCTTTTCAGCCATCTATACATCTAGACAGCACCAGCTTGGCGACGATGTTATTAACCTATTGATAGTTTGTCCAGACAATAATTGAACTTTTCACGAGACAAATAGCGAACTAATGTCTCCATTGAGCTGTTTACGCACTATCTTTTAGTCATTATTAGGACAACACTGGACATAGAGCTGAGATTGAATAAAATCTGCGCTCCTGACTAAATACAACCTCGACAGGTTCAACCTAAGGCAATATTCATGGCGAATCTTGATGTAAACCCTCAACGCTACCAAGAACAACTGGCTGAAAAAATCGATCGTCTCAATGAGATGTTCGCGCCTTATGATGTACCTGAGTTGGAAGTTTTTGAATCTCCACAGCAACACTACCGCATGCGTGCAGAGTTTCGTATTTGGCACGAAGGTGACGACATGTACTACATCATGTTTAACCAAGAGACTCGCGAAAAATACCGTGTGAATCAGTTTCCAGCAGCTAGTCATCTAACCAATGACTTGATGCCTCTGCTTATTGATGCAATGAAGGACAATGACTCACTACGTCGTAAACTGTTCCAAGTCGATTTTCTTTCAACGCTAAGCGGAGAGATCTTAGTATCGCTTCTTTACCATCGCCAGCTAGATGAAGAGTGGACTGAAAACGCCAAAACACTTAAACAACGCCTAAACGATGAGGGCTTTAACCTAAACATCATTGGCCGCGCACGTAAGATGAAAATTGTCCTCGATCGTGATTACGTGATTGAAAAACTCGACGTCAATGGCAAGCCATATATCTACCAACAAGTAGAGAACAGCTTTACCCAGCCAAACGGCAAAGTAGCGGAGAAGATGCTTGAGTGGGCAGTTGACTGTACGCAAGACAGCACGGGCGATCTGCTAGAGCTGTATTGTGGTAACGGTAACTTCTCACTGGCACTAGCACAAAACTTTGAGCGCGTACTCGCGACAGAACTGGCTAAACCATCTGTAGTTTCAGCTCAATACAACATAGCTGCTAACAAGATTGATAACGTACAGATTCTGCGTCTATCTGCGGAAGAGTTTACAGAAGCGATCGAAGGCAAGCGTGAGTTCCGCCGTTTACAAGATGCGGGCGTTGATCTTAAGAGCTACAACTGCAACACAATTTTTGTTGATCCGCCACGTGCGGGTATGGATATCGCTACCTGTAAGATGGTTCAAGGTTATGAACGTATCATGTACATTTCGTGTAACCCGGAAACATTGAAAGAGAACCTAGATGTGCTGTGTGAGACACACAAAATCACACGATTTGCTCTATTTGACCAGTTCCCATATACCCACCATATGGAAGCGGGCGTACTCCTAGAGCGCATTAAATAAGGGGATCACTACTTTTAAAAAGTATAAAAATTGACTCAGGGTACGGCGTGGGGTACGGCAACACTTAAAACCACCTTCGCTCCGTAACGAAAAGCCATTTGCGGTTCAGTTTGAGTTACTCTCATGAAAAATGCAAAAAATGAACAGATCAGCTTTTTGCTGAACTTAAGGGAAAAAGAAGTACATTGGACTTATTGTAATATTTGCAATGCAGTGATTGCTAATAAACAAGCTATGCCTGACTATGACCTGATTGCATTGCCTCTTCGAACAATGTGATGAATGAGGCACAGTCACCTAGATAATTGGGGTATGCATCTGACAGCTGCCCCATGTTTTTTGTCGATATGAGCAAGGTGTTGAGCCTAGCATGGCTACGAGTCATCTTCTCAGCAGCATTGTAGACTGAAATAGCTTGAGAATGATTCTCAAATTCTTCACTGAAGATTAACTTTAGTTCTGCTTCATCAATCACTAAGAGAACATGCTCTGTTGAGCTGTCACAACAGTCTTCGACTTTCTCAGATAATACTTTAAAGCTCCTCAGCCGAGCCAATGCGTTGAGCTCACAATTCAACTCACTCAACCTAATAGAGAGTCTTGCTTTGTCATCATCACTTAACTCAATAGCACCTTCTGCATCAGCAATGTACTGGCTCATGATGGAAAGAAGCTCTTCCCACTGAATCTGCAAGCTATCTTTGTCTTCATCTGGGCTATGGGAGTGAGTCTTAATTTTAGTCCCTTCCAAGATATCGACGATCTCTACCGTCGTTGCCCAAAGGTGCTGGAGACGTGTACGCAGTTGAGCTTCGATATTAAAACTTTTGCCACTAGCATGGTCATACCGATAGATAAGATGCAAACTCCGGTAACCACAATCATTGGGCTTTGGATTGGTGATGTAATCATCAATATCCTTTATTTTGACCCGGCCTACTTTTTCAACAGTAACTTGCAGTCGCTCTATTGCTTTCTCCAATGATCCAAGATCAGGAAAAATTGCCCGACAACCACCAATATCATTCATGTTGGTCACACAGGTCGCATTCGTCGTCTCACCATCAAGAGATTTACGCTGTAGCTTATCGATTATGGTCTCTAAACGCTTGAGACGTGTTACTGGTTTAACATCAATTCCAAGCTCGCGGCAACAGCGGCCAACGAGATAAGCGATAGTATTCAGTGGTTTTTCGTGAGCGGCGCGAAACTGCTGGATTGTTGCTGTAGCGGACTTAAGGTCGCCCTCTTTTTTGCGCAGTCGTCGTCCTGCTTTTTTCACTCCATTGTTGGAGTATGAGAAGTCTTCTGTGGCACTTTCATCAACCGTTCTCTCAAGAAAGTCTTGAAAGTCCAGCTCATAATCATCTTGAAAGTTTATTGAGGCCTGTTCGGCGGTAGGTGTGTCGTCAATCTGAAAACTGACGACACTTTTTTCTTTATCACTCACAGGCTAGCTGTTCGACCTGATTGTTTGATTTGAGTGTAATGGGCTTGGATCAAATGGTCTGGGATCACTTTCTGATGTGTGCCATCCCATACTTGATGCCATGGGCTACCCTCTCGGTGAGTCAGGTCTACAAGCTGTGGGCCCGTTAAATCACCAAGTTGCGATACTACGTCTTTGACAATAGACTCGCTCTCTTGGTCTAAAGCCACATCGCATTGTTCAGTGATCACGCTACTACCGTATGATTTAAATCGGAAGTAGACAGAAGGGACTACAGGGCCAAACTTCCACGCAAATACATCATCCACGACAAGAGGACGCTGGAAGTGTGCCAATGATAAACCGTGACAAACGTAGGTAAGCTTTTGTAGCTGTAAATTGGAGAAGCATTTACCTTGCTCTTTCGCATGCTTAAGCAAGCTCCATGCAACGTCTACAGCACTGTATGTGTGATATGCTTTCATCTTCTTATTCCAATTTCGTCCAAATAGTTTACTTATTTCAGTCGATGCAACGCCAAAAGTGTAAACCATTGCTGTATTTAAAGACAGTAATTTTGTTCTCAGTTAGAGGCTCGTTCGCAAATTTTAGCTACGTATTCATGCGAACAACCAACTTCATAGATGGTAATGTACGGTAACATTACCACCTTGAAATAGAGCCTCTTACACGCTGTACAATTACTGCGTCATGGCTAGTGAAGTGGTTTAAGCTTGAGAGTTTGGTATATATTGGGCTATTTGTAAGCTCCAATTCATCTGCATATACGTTGAGTGCGTTAAGGAGCCAACCACCAAGTGCAACGATAGCGCCACCTTTGATTCCTGCCATCTCCATTCCAGCCCCAGCAGCGACAGAAGGGAATCCTGATATGTTTAATCGAGACATTCGTTTTTTATTTTTTTCAATTTTAGCCACTTCTTCCTTAAGAGCTCTCAGCTTATGAAACCGCTCACCCTCATCCATACCCGCGAACTGATTAACGATATTAGGCAACGACCGCATAAGGCTATTAGACAACGCTGAGTCGAGCTCAAGAATGTCCATATCGTTATCAATAGCAAATATCTCATTAAGTAGTATGCCTAACTCAGATTCTTCGATTTGCTTAGACTTAGCGCTAACTCCGTTGTAAAAACCACTTATCACCCGACAAGCTTCAACCTCAGAATATTGCTCCCCATCAAACGGGAAGTGATGAGCCCTAAGTCCTTGGGCATATTCATACGCCATCGCCGCTGTAGATAATTCAAGGTGAATATCCCGTCCTCTGCGCTCAAATCCTTTGGCTGCGATGCCAGCAACTCCAAGTCGATGAGTAGATACCGCTCCCTCTTTATTAACCATGTACTCACCATATTGCCATTGTTCCGAAAGCACTTGCGCAAGGTTTTGTATCGACGGGCTTTCAATACGAGAACATTGATGAAGGAAATGAAATTGCTCATCACTTGAGAAAGTGGTCCCAATTATTCCTGACTTATTCTGTATACCTCGAATAGTTGAGGCAGCAAGCCGCCTTGAAAAAATTATCGAGTCTGGTGCAACCATAAGGATATCCACCAGTAACTCCTGAGAATAACGGTGGAGATTCTGTGGCACTACAAACAGTAATCGACCGCGTGCTACCAGCTCTTGAAACTCATATTTACCCAGCTTAAACATCTCATAGAAGTACTCTGCGCCTTTATCCAATGGCAATGCAATGATGACTTGTTCGTACAGAGTTAAGTAAACCCTCAAGTTCTGACGCGGAAAAACAGACGCATCTACGAAACAACGTGACTTATTTTCAACAAACTTAGGTAACAGAAACGGGGCTTTTTGGTCTGCCTCATCACCACTAAATACCGATTGTCGATTTTGAGCCCAAAAATCTTCATCCTCCTCATATCTTGTGAGCAAAGGCTTGGAGAACTGCCTTTGCATTAACCCACTAGCGGTGAGTAGTAGGTTATTGTGAGTATTAAGTTTGTACTCAACCTTTCCTGGAAAGTGGGGGATGGTAGAATCGAATTTAAATACAAAGTCATAACCTTGATAGCCTAGAGCTTCACAAATTAGCTGAATCTCTTCTTGTTCACTGCTCGTTATCTCAGATTTGAAGGTCAGGTTAAACTGGTTGGTGTTAAACAAAAAGTCCACATGAAATGGATGATATTTCTTAGGTATGTGTAGCACGAACAAGTTGATGGTTTCAGGTATCGTCATTGGCTGTCCATGCGTTAACGTCTTTTCCAACCTGCTGCGCGATTCAATCAAACGAAACCGTTGTGCCACCTTGCTCACTATATTGCCTGTTGGTACGCCTGCGGTATGATACTTACGATAATGTTCATTTAGTTCATCAAGCAGTGTGTCATTACCTTCTACATCCGATATAACGGCATATAGCCCCTGACCATCAGTAAAAAGACCTTTATGGTCATACTGGTGAGTATCAAAACGGAATCGCTCATAGTCGTGTCTAATCGCATCCATAACAGGAATACTAAAAGGAAATGCTTCAGTCATACTCTTTCCATCCAAAACATAAAAAAGCACGCTTGGTGGCGTGCTTATAGTTTTATCATTTATGCTTTCGCAGCGCGCTTCTTAGCTGCTTCTGCTTTCTTAGCGGCTTTGGCTAACGCCTCGGCTTCGGCGCGGGCCTTGGCAATGCGCTCTAGTAGTTTGTCGGCGGGCTCGTCATTTGGATCTTGCTCCACCAACTCACCACGAAAGGCTTTAGCTAGAATGCTTTGTGTAAGGTTATCCACCCTAGCTTGGGCTTTTTTCACCTGCGCTTCGATGGTGTCGGCAAAGGCAAAGTACTGGTCGACTAGGCGGACGATTTCTTCAGCCTCATTAATGCTTGGTAACGGTATGGCAAAACTTCTTATATCATCTAATCCTAATCCTGCTTTTGTCGCTCCCCGCTTTAAGGAATCGACTTGCTTGATTCCGATATTCTCAGCCGCAATACACAACGAAATGTACTCTGAATAACTTTTGAGGTTGAGGCGAGCTAGAGCAACGTGCTGATTAATGTAAGCCTCTCCTATATCTTTTGACACATGAGCAACTCTGCCAACATCTGCGGTAATTGATATAAGCAAATCGTTTTGCTCAACAAGAGAGCGCTTACCTTCTACATGATCAGGTAGATCAACGTAAATGACGTCACTTAAATCTAATTCTGTAGAAATGTAATTCAGATTTGTCATTCGAACAAATAATGCACCATTATCAGCATAGTATTTTGCCCAACCTCTGGAACCACTTGTAACGTAGGAGAACAGCTCTCCAGCTGGTACTACTTTCCAAGCATCCGGGAGTTTAGGTAACGTTGACGCTGCCTGATTGAACAAATCACTTTTATACTTCGACTTACCATGTTTTAGTTGAGATTCCGCTAGAGAAGCTTCATCAAAAACGGCTATATTTATTTTGCGCCACTCTTCCGTCAATTTGCCCGATACCGCTGAAGCCAGTACCGATTGGCGGAAGCGTTTGAGTAAATCAGGGATGCCATCTAAACGCGCTTTGATGGTATCGACCTGCGCCAATACCTCATCGAGTTTCTGAGCTATACGAGCTTGTTCATTTTGAGGTGGGACTGGGAGTAACGCTTTTTTTACTAAGTCACCACTAATATTCTTTACCACCCCTCCTAC
>NZ_JATABG010000096.1:0-10496 GCF_036533755.1 Vibrio sp. M260118
CGAAATTGCAGCTGCCATTGTGATAGGTATTCGACCGGTTTTAACCCCAATAAAGGTGATGGCAAAAACGACCAGCCCTAAGGTTCCAGCAAAATAGCGGTGAATCATTTCAAGCCACGCTTTATCAGCCTCAACCGTAAAACTTGGATAGAGGGATTGCGCCAAAGCAATTTCGTGTTGTTCATTGGGAACCGAAAGTTGGCCATAGCATCCTGGCCAATCTGGGCAGCCTAAGCCCGCATCAGCTAACCGCGTATAAGCGCCGAGCATGATAACGATAAAAGTAAGGATAAGACTGAATCTGACTAGGTTTATTAATTTCATTTCAGCGCTCCTTGGTATTAACCCACACGAGACAACTTGAGTAACTTGCGTAAATCCGCTAACAACCCTTTGCTTTGCGCAACCAGTTCGTTTTCGGTGGCAACTTTCGGGTAGCGCATCACCAACTGCCCTAACGGATCGACGATGACGAACTCAAACTGGTCAACGAGCTTAGAAAACCCGTCATTAACTTTTAATTGGGCATACTCAGAGCTATTAATCGTGTCGCTTTGCGCAGTGGAAATCAGCACGGGTTGAACTCGCTGTTGATACTTTCCGAGCGCAATATGGCTTTGGCCAAGCAAATATATCTGCTGCTTACAAAACTCATCACACCGCTTAGGAACCACATACCCAAGCTGCCACTGTTTCTGCTGATAGGGGTTATCTATGCCCAAAGAGCCTAAAGTCGCGGTAGGCTCAATCAATTCGCCCTTATTGGTTACTCCAGATTGATACCAATGTTGGCTAAGTACGGTTTTGGCAATGATAGCGGGCAGAGCGAACATCACCACTAAGCTGACAAAAATGATCTTTCCTCTCAAGACTGGATTACTCATCTCTTCCTCCGTGAAAACATGCTCGGACTAATAAGCCTATCGCTAATAAGGCTAGTACCGCTGCCATTGAAAACCACTGCACCGCATACCCTAAGTGTTTCTCAGGCTTCATTGAGATAGGTTGCCACGGCTGAACATAAGGCCATGATTCCACCATAGGCTGCACAACATAGGGTTCTAGATTTATCTGCCAAGCTTCCCGCAACTGAGAAAAATTGAGGTTCTGAATCCGGCTAATTTCCCCTTGCTCAATATGTAATTCTTGGCTCAATGGGTTCATCGAACGGCTGTAAAGCCGACCTGTGAACTCAAATGGCTCTATCAACCAATCAACCTTTGGCAGCTGTGAGCGATAAAGCGAAGAAGGCACAAAACCTCTTTCCAATAGCAAGCTGTTACTTGTTTGAGTATTTATCAATTGCAATGCTAGGTATCCAACTTCTCCATCAACGCTTTGATTATCTAACAGCAGGTATCTACCCTTAACGGGCATTGCTTTGATGCTAACCCTAACACCAGTCGGATTATTCACCTGCTCCGCAGTTAGCTCAGACAAACGAATTGGCGCTAACTGTTTTCGTTGCGTAACCTTCTGCTCTATTTGGCTTTTCTCATCTGCTCGAGACAATTGCCACAAACCCAAGTTGATCAATATCAAAAAGGCAACCACAGTTACTACACAAGCCACTATAAATTTTGTCGATTTCAGCAGAGCAAATGAGGAACCCTCCATGGTATTCATCTTTAAACTTGTCTTACTACTGCTGCTACTCTTCATCCTGATTAACCTCGGTAGAGCGATGTTTGAAATGGTTAAAGGTTCAAAATCAGATGATGAATCCGAGCAAGACACTCAACCAGATGACAAACCTATGAGTTTCTATTTAGGCCGTCGTGTATTCCTTTCTGCCTTAGCCATCGTCCTGCTCGTTGCTGCCTTATTAAGCGGTTTTATCGAGCCCAATGTTCGCCCTTACTAGTGCGAGTGTTAGAGCACGTAAACAAACACGAATAAACACAACCACACCACATCGACAAAGTGCCAATACCAGCTGCCCGCCTGAAACGCAAAGTGGTCCTTCGGCGTAAAATGATCCTTGGCGACTCTGAATAAAAGCACCGTAAGAATGATGGTGCCGAGTAATACATGCATGCCATGAAAGCCTGTCAGCAAGAAGAAAGTATTGCCATACACCCCAGACTGAAGCGTTAAGCCTAGATCTTGATATGCGTGAATATACTCAGCACCTTGGTAGTACAAGAACAAGCACGCCAAAACGATAGTGATCTCTAGCCACACGATCAACGCCATTCGCTTATTGAGCTCTAAACTGACATGAGCGAAATGCAAAGTAATCGAAGAGGTCAGAAGGATAATCGTGTTAATCAGCGGCAAACCTTGCCAAGGCATGGCATTGGTTGTTGTACCATCTGGTGTTGTGGTTAACGGCCATAGCGCTTCAAAGGTCGGCCAGATAACTTCGTGAGTCATTGCATTGTTGCCCGCCCCTCCAAGCCACGGTACAGAGATCATTCGTGCATAGAAAAGCGCGCCAAAAAAAGCACCGAAAAACATAATTTCAGAGAAGATAAACCAACTCATCCCTTGTCTAAATGAACGGGACAGTTGGGCAGAGTATTTGCCACTCATTGATTCGCTGATCACATTGCTAAACCAGCCAGCAAACATGTAGAGCAGGAAGATAAAACCAGCCAGCAAAATTAGTTTGCCAAACACACTGCCATCACCACCTTCTGCCATATTCTGAACTGTCAGACCTGCGCCAACAGCGATCAAGAACAGCGATACCGCACCGACAATCGGCCAACTGCTTTGGGAAGGGACATAATAGGGTTGATGTTTAGAACTCATTGCGCTGCTCCTTGCAAAGCCTCAAACGCCACAGGCGACGAGACATTAGCTAACTCGGTTGAGGTCGTTTTCTCAGTGATGTCGTAAAGGGTGTACGACAAAGTCAATGTATGGATAGAGTCTGGAATGTCTGGCTCGATATAGAAAATCAGCGGCATCTCGGCTTCGCCCTGTGCCTGCAACGGCTGCTGATTAAAGCAAAAACACTCTATCTTATTAAAGTAGGTTGCGCCCATGCCTGGCGACACCGAAGGAACGGCTTGGCCAACAATGTCTTTTTGCGAAAGGTTTTTTGCGAAATAGGCGGTTTGAATCACTTGCCCCGGGTGCACCTCCATTGAAGCCTGTTCAGGAACAAAGCTCCACGGTATGCCTTGATTATTGTGCGCCATGAACTCGACACGAATAGTGCGGGATGTATCAGGAACCATACCTTGCGGTTGCAAAACTGACTCGGTATTGGTTTTACCGTTGATTCCTAGCGCTTCACACATCACGTCATAGAGAGGGACAAGCGCGAAGCCGAATCCAAACATCGCCACAACGGCTGCGCACAGCTTGAGCGTCAGTTTGCGGTTTGAGTTTGCTTGTCCGTCCATGGCCCCACCTCTAATCGATTTTTGGTGGCGTTGAGAAGGTATGATGCGGTGCAGGACTTGGTACCGTCCACTCTAGTCCATCGGCGCGATCCCACGGTTTCGCTGAAGCTTTTTCACCACCTTTAATACACTTGATCACCAGCCAGAGGAAGATAAGCTGTGACAAACCAAAGGCAAACCCACCTATCGACACTATTTGGTTAACATCAGCAAACTGGATCGCGTAGTCTGGAATACGCCTTGGCATCCCTGCAAGGCCCAGGAAGTGCATTGGGAAGAACAACACATTCACAGAGATAACCGATGACCAGAAATGCCACAAACTTAGCTTGTGGTCATACATATTCCCGGTCCATTTAGGCAACCAATAGTAAGCTGCAGCCATAATCGAGAACACTGCACCCGACACCAACACATAGTGGAAGTGAGCCACGACAAAGTAGGTGTCATGATATTGGAAATCCGCTGGAACAATGGCGAGCATCAAGCCTGAGAAGCCGCCAATGGTGAACAAAATGATGAACGCGATAGCAAACAGCATTGGCGTTTCGAACGTCATCGCCCCGCGCCACATAGTCGCTACCCAGTTAAACACTTTAACCCCCGTTGGCACAGCGATCAGCATGGTGCAGTACATAAAGAACAGCTCAGCAAACACAGGCATACCGGTAGTAAACATGTGGTGTGCCCATACTAGGAACGAAAGCAACGCAATACTACAAGTGGCGTACACCATTGAGTGATAACCAAACAACTTCTTGCCACTGAAAGCGGGAATGATCGCCGACACAATACCGAAGGAAGGCAAAATCATGATGTACACTTCCGGGTGGCCAAAGAACCAGAATATGTGTTGGAACATCACAGGGTCACCGCCACCAGCGGCGTCAAAGAATGAGGTGCCGAAGTATTTATCAGTCAGCACCATAGTCACCGCCCCTGCGAGAACTGGCATGACCGCGATGAGTAGGAACGCAGTGATGAGCCAAGTCCAGACAAACATTGGCATCTTAAACCAAGTCATTCCCGGTGCACGCATATTGACGATGGTGACGATAACGTTGATCGCCCCCATAATCGAGCTAATCCCCATAATATGCACTGAGAATACAAATAACGCAGTGCTATCTGGCCCATAGGTAGTTGAAAGCGGAGCATAGAAAGTCCAACCAAAATCAGGTCCTCCACCTTCAGTAAATAGTGATGCAATTAGAATGGCAAAGGCAAAAGGAAGAATCCAAAAACTGAGGTTGTTCATTCGTGGCAGCGCCATATCCGGAGCACCAATCATCATCGGGATCATCCAATTAGCTAATCCCGTAAAAGCAGGCATCACTGCACCAAATACCATGATCAAACCGTGAACCGTGGTCATTTGGTTAAAGAACTGTGGCTCAACTAACTGCAATCCAGGTTGGAACAACTCTGCACGAATGACCATTGCCATCGCGCCACCGGTTAAAAACATGATGAAGCTGAACCACAGGTAAAGTGTCCCAATGTCTTTGTGGTTAGTGGAGTAGAGCCAACGAGTCACGCCTTTAGCAGGTCCATGATGATCATGTTCGTGCTCATCTGCGGTTATGCTACTGTTAGCCCGGCTTAACTCTGCATCAGTCACAGGCGCTGATTTGGTTTTATCTTCTACAATCGAATCAGGTTTGGACATTTTCATTGTCCCTCCTTAGACGCCTTAAACTGGTTAACATCCGAAGCTTGGACTAGATCACCAACACTGTTACCTAGTCCATTGCGTTGGTAGGTCACAACTGCCGCGATCTCTTTGTCGCTCAACTGATTCGAGAATGCTTGCATGGCAGTCCCTGAGCGACCATTAACAACAACATCAATGTGTTGCGAAACATCTCCCGTGGCGACATTACTACCAGTGATGGCTGGGAACGCCCCCGGGATACCCGCGCCAGTTACTTGGTGACATACAGCGCATCTATCAAGATAGACTTTCTCGCCAATAGCTATCAGCTCATCCAATGGCAAAGATGCGGTCAGCGACGCTGCGGCCTCTTGTTTTGCTTGCTCAATCTCGGCTTTCTTATCTCGCAACCACTGTTCGTATTCCTCTTCTTCCATGGCATGAACAACAATGGGCATAAAGCCATGGGCGCGGCCACAGAGCTCAGCACACTGACCTCGGTATACACCAGGCTTATCGATTCGCGTCCACGCCTCATTGATAAACCCTGGAATGGTGTCTTTCTTGACCGCGAAATCAGGCACCCACCAAGAGTGAATAACATCATCGGCGGTTAATAAAAAACGCACTTTGCGGTTAATTGGCAGTACAAGCGGATTATCAACTTCAAGTAGGTAGTGCGCTCCTTTCTCTTCTATGCCATCGATTTCCTTCTGGCTAGTCGCAAGCAAACTAAAAAACTCCACGTCTTCACCAAAATAGCTGTAATGCCACTTCCATTGGGAACCAGTAATTTTCACCGTTAGATCGGCTTGAGAAGTATCTTCCATCGCCACCAAGGTTTTGGTTGCAGGAATAGCCATTAAAACGAGGATGATGATAGGGATGACGGTCCAGATGACTTCGACTTTAGTGCTCTCGTGAAAGTGTGCAGCAACGACACCCTTCGATTTGCGGTGGTGATACATGGAATAGAACATCACACCAAAGACGACTACCGCTATCGCGCAGCAGATATAAAATATCAGCATGTGCAGTTCGTAGACTTGCTCACTGATGTTGGTTACGCCCTGAGTCATGTTATAGGCGCTCTCATCCGCATTCACAGACGCAGTGAAACAGACCAACCACACGCTACTCAGTCGCCAAAGCAACAAAGGTAAACTTTTCAAAAGACCTCTCCTCTGCCAGAGTCATCAACCGTGATGCTGGTACTAGGTCTTTGCATTGAGCCTACATCTGCAAGAAAGTACCAATCAGCCTTTGGACTTGGAAAATTCCTTATAACCAGTAAATTTCATGTCATTTGTTATATTTATGTTAATAAACGTTAGTTGGCGTTTGTAAATTGTGCAAGAAAGTCCAACTAGAAATGGACAACGGAGAAATCATCCGCAGGTTTAGCGATTGCGCTCTCGCAAATGATAATCAATATCAATTAAAGTCATGCGAAGTTGAGTAAATAACATAGAATTAAGCTAAGACATGAAAAAGGTATCAGAATCATGATGGAACAAGTGACTCGATGGTTGGAAAAAGATCCTGACCCTCATACTCGTGAAGAACTTCAACACCTAATCGATGAAAAAGCATTCGAAGAGCTCGAAGATCGTTTCAGTCAACGACTTGAGTTTGGCACAGCAGGGTTGCGCGGCAAGGTGGGATGCGGCCCGAACCGTATGAACCGCCTGGTGATTCAAGAAACGGCCACAGGTCTGGGGCACTACCTTATCGAGCAAATCCAAGACGCTAAAGCTCGTGGCGTTGTCATTGGCTACGATGGTCGAACAGACTCTAAGCAATTCGCTCACGATACTTCATCGGTACTCACTGCGCTCGGTATTAAGGTTTTCCTTACCCATGACGTTGCTGCAACACCGATTGTCGCGTTTGGCGTAAAACACTTTAACGCAGCAGCTGCGGTCGTCGTGACCGCAAGCCACAATCCCCCTGAGTACAACGGCTTCAAAGTCTATTGGGAAAACGGCGCGCAGATCATTCCGCCGCATGATTCTGGTATTGCTGCCCAAATTGATACTGCGGCGACCAAACCTATCCTGCTGATGGCACTTGATGACGCAGAAAAGCATGACCTTCTAGTATGGCTGAGAGATGACTATTACCAAACTTACCGCCAAACAATGAACGATAATCCTCTGTTGAACAACGACACTCATCCGAATGGAGTTACTATCGCCTACACCGCCATGCATGGTGTTGGCGCCAACATGGCACAGACTCTACTTCAAGATGCAGGGTTTGATCACTTCTTTAGCGTCGCAGAGCAGAGCGAGCCTGATGGGTCTTTTCCGACCGTCAACTTCCCGAACCCGGAAGAAGCAGGGGCAATGGACATGGTGATAGCGCTAGCCAAGCAACACAAAGCCGACATTGCCTGTGCTAACGATCCAGATGCTGACCGTTTTGCCGTAGCAGTACGTAAATCTGATGGGGATTATCAAATGCTAACAGGCGATCAAGTGGGTACCCTATTTGGCCACTACTTGTTGTCTAAAACCGAGGCGAACAAGCAGTTAGTCGGTAATACCATTGTTTCATCAACCTTGCTAAGCAGGATAGCTGAGGCACATGGCGCAACCTACTTCCAAACTCTAACTGGATTTAAGTGGTTAACCAATGTGGCAATGCAAAAGCAGAGCGATGAGCAGCAGTTCTTATTTGCGTACGAAGAGGCGCTTGGCTACACCGTTGGCAACAAAGTTTGGGATAAAGATGGCCTATCAGCACTGGTTGCGTTCACTCAACTAACCGCAGAGCTAAAAAGCCAAGACAAAACCATCTGGGATCAGTTAGAAGCTATCTACCGCCAACATGGCATGTACCTCAATGCCCAACGCAGTATCGCTCTCGACCCTAAAGCACCACCAGTTGGAGACAAACTCAGAGCTAACCCACCTACTATGATTGCAGGCAGTCAAGTCGAAGTCACCGAAGATCTTAAATCACTCACCAAGACCTTTGCTGACGGTTCGACCGAATCCATCGACCTACCTGCAAGTGATGTATTGATCTACCATCTATCATGCGGTGCAAGGGTCATTGTCCGTCCTTCGGGAACAGAACCGAAACTGAAGTGTTACTATGAAGTGATCGAAAAGTTTGCCGAATCTGATAGCTTTGAACAGGTGCTTGATAAAGCATCGGAATCAATGGGCATGCTAATTTCTGAGCATCAGCATAGTTTGCTGTAATCTTCAGTTAGCTAACGACCGTTTCCAGACAACAGATCTGGAAACGGTTACCACCTAACTGCTATTGAAACATCCGCTCAATGAGTAACGCTTTCTGGGTATCAAACGCACCGAGTTTTAATCCATGCTGCCAATCAATACTCTGATTAAACATGGCTAGCATTAGAGCGATACTTTTCTTATTTGCATCTAGCCAGCAATCTGACTCGCTGTACTCACCTTGGTTAACTGCAACACCATCAACCAAAATCGGGTCAAAACGCCACTTTTTCCCGACACGATAGTAGCCTTTGCTCACCAGTACTGAATCACTCTTTATTTCTAATTTGTGCTCGATTCCCTGCTCACCGCCAAGCATGAAGTTAATCGTCAGCGAGTGGTCACCACATTTAAGAGTGACCTTGAGTGAGTCATTCATCTCACCCACATCACAATGCTGGTAGTCACCGAGGGAATGCAGAAGCCAAGCAACCGGATGGCTCGCTGTTTCAAGGAACCACTCTTTTAACGAGTAATCACCAGGCAAATTAACCCAGCTATCAAGCGTAATCTCGCACGGCTGTTTTTGCGTCGCTAGCCAGTGCTCAATACTCTTTGCGGTGCTGAGTTGGCTAAATGCGTAGTTCACTAGAACTCGCTGATTAGTCTTGCTCCAATTTTGAAGGTTCCCTTCCAAACCGATCAAAGGCTTTTCGCAAACAATATAAGGTTTTGCTAGCTCGGAGAGTGCTTGTTCATGTAAAGCCGCTGGGGTGGCAATAGATACCACATCCAAGTCATTGAGAGTCGAAATATCCGTCGCTGCGGTTAGAATTTGCTCTTGTCGACAAACTTGCTCTAATTGCGACTTGTTATTAGCGCAAAGCACCGCAACATCAACGCCAAGGTCGCGATAATGAGGGATATGTGTTCTGCCCCAATTAGTACCAACGATTCCCGATTGTTGAACCAAACCTGGACGGTCAAAACGAGCGCTCAAAGGAGGCAACGCGATTCTTTCGTCATGTAAACGTTGGTCATGTTGATAGTCACAACAAGGAACGATTTGCCACGCTTTGTCGTAGTGTTGCTTCAGCGCGCATAACAGTTCATAAAAACTCCAGCTATCGCTCGCGTTACTATCAAGATGGTACAGCCCGGGCTCATTACGCTCGATTAGCTGCAAAAAGCCGATAGCCGTATCATCCATATGAGAAGTAGCAGGATACCAAGCGGTACTGGCGTAGATGGTGCCTTGTTCCTGATGTTGCCGCTCAATATGAGCCTTCATGTTATTACCAACATCATTGTCATATATCTGCCAACCAATGCGGGCAATCATAGCGTCTGGATTCTCACGCCAAATCGCATCTTCACTACGGATTTTATATAGGCCGTAATCCTCTTTTGCGTTACGTTGTGAAAAGATGCCATATGGTCCATTCATCTCGGAGTCAAACACCATCGCTGTACTAACAAACAGATAAGGTATTTTCTTCCAAGCGCATCGTTGGGCTAACCATCCTGCCCATTCTTCACTGCCCATCGCCATATGACACACAGCATCAACATCAACTTGGTTCCAGAAAGCTTCACTCTGTTCTAAATCAGTAGGAGAGATATGGTGATGATTCCACTCAACCACCTCCCAACCACGATGTTTAAACTGCAGAGCGACTTTCGGACCAAGGCTTCCCGTCAGCCCTGTCATTAATACTTTTTTCATACGAACTGTAAGTTTTGATTATGATGATAGAGAGTTAATCACAAACAAAGAAAAGCAGTGTTTCTTGATAGCAATAGTTTGCCGCCAAGCACAGTTTGTAGGGCTAGTACTGGAAGATTGGTGAGCGTTACACAATTCGCTTTTGGAGGAAAATTTTATCAACTCCGGCGGTTGGGAAACCTGTATAGCGACCGACCTCTTTGAAGCCTAATTTGGCGTAAAAGCCCGGGGCCTGAAACGTGTAGGTGTCGAGGTAGAGATCCGTCACACCCACTGCTCTTGCCTCAGATTCAATTCGCTCCATCAACAATGAGCCGATGCCTGATTTACGTTGGTTTTCATCCACCCAAAGAAACTCTACAAACAGAGTATTGGTAAAGATCTCGCCCGTTAAACCACCAGCGAAGTTTCCTTCATCGTCTTCGACATAACACGCTAGACTATGAATCTCCTCATCTGGGAAATGCTGCATGTTAAACGCCTTCAAGCCATTATAAATAACATCTTTAATATTTTTTGGCGGGTTTAATACAAACTGGACATTCATACGTTACTTCCTTGTCTATAAG
>NZ_JATABG010000097.1:0-10373 GCF_036533755.1 Vibrio sp. M260118
GCCTTTTTGCCATCGAGCTCTCTGTTTAATTGAAAAAGGAACTTTCGAACTATGAGGTACACGCCTACCTTAAAGCTCAGCACTCGGCTAGTTGCGTTCGTGACTATGATTGTTATCTGCGCGATGTTTATCCTTTTTCTCGGTGGAACCCTCTCTTTTAAACGACTCGGCCAAGAGTATTTAGATCACTCACTCAAAGGCATTGTTGAAGTGCTGGATAAAGAGATGGAAGACCCAGACGCTGCATATTCATTACAGCGTTGGATGCCGAAAATGCTTCAGGCCTCTAATATTGTTGAGATGGAACTGTCGTCTGAGTTTGGGGTGATTTATCGCTTCAAAGATACCTCGTCGAAAGTTGATACGGCGCTGCTCTACAATGTTGAATATACCCTAGAGCGAAACCAAGGCTATCAGATTCGCTTTAAGGCGGTTCCGCCGTACATTGGCTATGGCTATTCAATTCAAGCCCTTTGGTCGATCACTGTGGCTGTCGCGTTTATTGTCTTTGGATTGATTAAAGGGCTAGAGTGGCTTAAGGGTCAGTTATACGGCTCAGAGTTGCTCGAAGAGCGAGGGCGAATGATACTTGCTGGTCGCGTTGAAGGTTATGCGGTCGGGGATGAAAAAGAGTGGCCCTATACGGCGAGTCTGGCCCTAGACCGTTTAATCGAAGAGCTCCAAGATGCTCGTCAGGAGCGAAGCCGCTTTGATACCTTCATCCGTACCCAGACTTTTCTCGATCAACTGACGGGCACGGCAAATAGAGTATTGTTTGACAGTAAGTTGGAAGCGGCTTTGTCTGAACATGGTTCCCGTGGCGGTATTTTGATCTTACGTGTTGATGATTGGGAGCAGATAGAAGAACAGGATAAGTCAGTTGCTAATGATTTCTTAATCAGTGTTGGTGAAGGGTTGAGCAATGTTATTCAACGCTATCCAGATGTAATTTTGTCGCGCTATTACCGTTCGGACTTTGCGATTTTTGCGCCAAACCTATCCAGTAAAGAGGTCGCCAACCTAGCTGCGCAATGTTTGAAACAGCTTGAGAAACTCGCGCCTCCTTCCCCTCTAGAGCGTGATGATTGGATCCACATTGGGGTTAGTATGTATCGAGAGGGTGAGAGTCAAGGTCGAATCCTTGATGAGGCTGAAACTGCACTAAAGAGTGCGCAGCTGCAGCGGATTAACACTTGGAGTCGCTTTGAAAAACATACTAGCCAAAGTGACGAGCGTGGCAGCGTACGTTGGCGTACTTTGTTGGATGTCGCGCTGCAACCGGAACAACTCTATGTTTACTCTCAGCCTTGTTACCTTCTTGATAGTCAAAAAGAGCCTTCAGAGGACCATTTGGAGCTGTTTGCTCGCATTAACGATCCCGAAAAAGGCGTCATAAAAGCGTCGCGCTTTAATTCGGCAGTTGAGTCGGTTGGTTATGAATCGACCCTTGATAAGGCCATGATTCGAAAAATAATTCGACACATAAGGTGTTCCGGCCAACCAAGTGGTTACTCTATTAACCTGCATGTGGTACCTTTTGCGGAACGGAGTTTCTTTAAATGGTTTAGAGACGAACTATTACAGCTTACTTCCGAGCAGCGCGCTCGGCTGTCATTTGAATTTGCCGAGGCGAGGTTGGTCAAACATCTTGATTACATACGGCCTGTTGCCAAAATGATCACGGGCTTGGGTTGTAAAGTTGTTGTTGGCCAAGCGGGACGCTCGATTGTTAGCACGCACTACCTTAAAGAGTTTCCAGTTAGTTATTTGAAGTTGCACCGAAGCCTGATTAAAAAAATCGATCAGCGCCATGAAAACC
Organism: Vibrio sp. M260118; assembly: GCF_036533755.1. Classification (NCBI taxonomy): domain Bacteria; kingdom Pseudomonadati; phylum Pseudomonadota; class Gammaproteobacteria; order Vibrionales; family Vibrionaceae; genus Vibrio; species Vibrio sp. M260118. The sequence continues at coordinate 1,820 of NZ_JATABG010000097.1, forward strand.
AACTTTTTGTCCGTAGCTTATTGGGTGCTTGTGCAGGGCTAAACACTCAGGTTATTGCTGTAGGTGTCGATAACAAACAAGAGTACCAAACTATGCTTGAACTCGGTGTTCATGGTGTGCAGGGGCGTTATTTAGCTGCAGAACAGCAGATGTTACCAGAGCATACACTGGCAGAGCATAGCTCAATGCGAACTCAGCAGAGTAAAGTGCAAATTGGACGCCGAAATCGCTGGCGGAAAACATAGAAGTATAAATGAATATTCAATCATTGTTCGATAAGTTAAAAACTGGCAAGCAAGCCGCTTATGAAGTGTATGCGGTTGTTCAACCTAGTGCGATTTTTTTCTCAGCACCACAAGCGTTATCTTTACCGAGTGTGGTTCCTGTTGAAGGCGTTGCTTGGCAAGAGCTCCTGGTTAAGGTACTACGTGATGCTCAGGTATCTAATCTAGATCTTAAACTTGTTCTTCACTCCAGTATTTACCAAACGTTCCAGATTGAGAAGCCAAACATACCTCAACAAGAACTTAAAGCCGCCATACCGTTTTTAGTTAAAGATCTCATTAGCGAAAAAGTGGCTGATGTAGTGGCAGACTTCTCACCAGTCTCTGTCAATAACAAGTTACAAGTTTACGTGGTGCAGCGCGCGTTAGTCGCAGGTTTATATGAGTCACTTAAGCAAATTAAGGTAGATCTAGCCTGTGTCTGCGTAGAGGATGAAATTTGGGGGCATTCCGCCAATGAAATGAGCACCTTTTTGCTTCTACAAAGAAGCAAGCAAGGACAATTTCGTATCAGTGCATTTGTTGACTCTCAATGCGCATTTCAAAGAACCATTCGCGGACTGACCGCACCACTAACGGGCGTAGCAACCAGTGCTCTTCAACTCGATAGCTTAGCTTTAGAGCTGCAACGCTCAATTGATTACTTATCGTCACAAATGCGCAGTGCATCACTACACCAACTACAAGTGTGCTGTGACGAAGAGCAGCATCAGGACCTAGTCCAAAATCTAAGTGAAAGCTTGAGCGTCAAGGTGACGGCTTTATCGGAGGCTGAGCTTGAATCGGGTGCGGTACTGGTTCAAACCGCGAGCCAGCTAGAGCAGGTGGACATTAATCTGTTCCCTGAGGATCTTAAACCGAAAAAAGCTTACTTTACGCTAAAAAATGTCGCGCTGGGGTGGCTGATCACCGCAGGGGTTTTGAGTTTGGCTTATGCCGGGGTCAAATACCAAAACAGTCAATTGCAGCAAGAGCTAGCAGCCTACCAGTCTCGGGAGAAAGAGTACCAGCAAGAGGTTGAAAGCTTGAGTCAGCGATTAGCCAAGCATAAACCTAGCGCAGCGAAAGTGGCAGCTATTGCTAGGCTTAAACAAGAGATAGAAGCTAAAAGACACTCGTTAGAAGCGATTAATGGCTTTGATGAATCACAACAAATTGGTTATTCGGGTGTGATGCGCTCATTGGCTGAGCTGGGAAGAAACGATATATCACTCAGTTCCATCACTATTGATGAGATGACTTTAGATTTGCAGGGCTTAGCTCGCGAAGCGAAAGCGATTCCAAATTGGGTCAATCAATTTAAAACTGAGTTAAACCTAGTTGGGCGTACATTTGAAAGGCTAACCATAGGCCGTAATGAGGACAACATCATTACTTTTGAGCTTAAGACACAACAGGAGGACGACTAATGGAGCAGTACTGGCAACAGTGGTGTGACAAATTTGTCCAACTGAGCGCGAGAGAGAAGTGGTTAATCACTTTATGTGGTTTTGTCGCAATTGCACTTGGTCTATTTACCTTCCTAGTGGAACCAACCCTTGAGCAGAACAAGGCTACAACGCAACGAATTGTGGCGAGCAAACTTAACGCGCAACGCCTTGAAGCGGATATTCTGTTGATGACCGCTAAACTGCGTAAAGATCCGGATCAGGAGCTAAATCAAGAGTACAAGCAACTGATGGCTGAGAGCCAAGAGCTTTCTACTCAACTTGCAGCGATTGTCGAGAACCTCATTGCTCCTAGCCAGATGGCGCACTTATTAGAGCAAGTGCTGGCTGAATCAAAAGGCTTGCACCTAGTTTCACTGGCGTCAATGCCTGCAGAGCCGATAGTGACAAATGAAGCTCAATCCAGCTCAACGGGTTACTACATCCATCCTGTACGTTTGGAGTTAACCGGGCAGTACTTTGCTATCGTTAAATATCTAGAGGCGTTGGAAAATTTGCCTGTTAAATATTACTGGAGAAGTTTTCACTACTCTGTTGAAGAGTATCCAACCGCGCGTTTGGTACTTGAAGTCTATACCTTAGGAACTAGGCAGGAGTTTATTGGTGGTTAGAATTAGCTTGGCATTGTTTTTATCGGTGTTATCACTCAATACGTTGGCTTCTCAGGATCCAACGGCGCCACTAGGTTGGCAGAAATCTAGCCCGAACAAACCTGCTGTGGTAAAGCGTAAGCCAGTCCCTACGTTACAGAGTATTGTCTGTGAAGATACTCATGGGTGTAGCGCGATTATTAATGGTCAAGTCGTGCTTGCGGGTGAGCAAGTCAGTGGTTACAAAGTTAGTCAAATTAAGCCAGAGGTTGTCACTTTAGAAACAGGTGGCAAGCAATGGCAACTCAATCTTTTCTCTCTGGATGTGAAACAGTAAGGTCAGTTGAAACTTATGCGTAAACTCGCAATAGCAATCACGATTACCAGTTTACTAGCTGGTTGTACTATGGGACATAGAGATCCTGTAGAGGCTAAAGGGGCGCTGAATCAGGCGATAAATGAAAACAATAGCCGCGCTCTAGAAACTCTCCCTGCTTCGGTAGAAGCTGATCTTATGCCAGAACTGAGTAGTGATAACACCGTTGCGTCTAAGGCTATCAAGCGCTTTAGAATCAAAGCCAATGGCGTCGATGCCAAAGCTTTTTTTGCTAGCTTAGTTAAAGGCACTCAATATAGTGCTGCGATTCATCCTAACGTGAGTGGGAGTATTACCGTTAACCTAAATGAAGTGTCGTTGGATGAAGTGTTAGCAGTTGTACAAGATATGTATGGCTACGATATTAATAAGGTTGGCAATGTTATTCAGGTTTATCCTGCGGGCCTGCGTACAGTGACAATCCCCGTCGACTATTTACAGTTTAAGCGCACAGGCCGCTCACTTACCTCTATCTCGACGGGAACCATTACCAATACTGACAATAACTCATCAAGCTCTAGTTCATCGAACTCATCCACATCGTCGAACTCCAACTCCAATAACAGTAGCAGCAACAATGTTAAAGGCGGTACTGAGATTGAGACCACTAACGAGAGTGACTTTTGGCCACAGCTGGAGACTGCCGTGGCGCAACTCATTGGTTCGGGCGATGGTCAGAGCGTGGTGGTAACCCCTCAGGCGAGCGTCATCACTGTGAGGGCTTTTCCTGATGAAATTAGAGAAGTACGCGACTTCTTAGGCGTTTCTCAGCAGCGCATGCATCGTCAGGTTATCCTTGAAGCGAAGATCCTTGAAGTTACCTTGAGTGACGGCTATCAGCAGGGCATTAACTGGTCAAAAGCGTTTAGCTCGAACGGAACCAACTACTCGATTGGTCAGGGCTCGATTGTCAAAGATGCTACAGGGGCGATTGTGCCTGCCGTGCTTCCTGGCCTGGATACTATCGGCAATTTACTCGGCGGTCAGTCAAACTTAGTGATCTCTAGTGGTAGCTTTGAAGCGGTATTGAGCTTTATGGCTACTCAGGGCGATCTAAATGTGCTCTCAAGCCCACGAGTGACAGCTTCGAACAACCAGAAAGCGGTCATTAAAGTGGGCACAGACAGCTATTATGTGACGGACTTTTCTTCTAATACTGATACAAATAGCTCATCAAGTAACACTTCGACAGATGTCGAGCTAACGCCATTTTTCTCAGGTATCTCACTTGATGTAACACCTCAAATCGATGACCAAGGTAATGTGTTGTTGCATGTACATCCATCGGTTATTGAAGTGAAAGAGGAGCGCAAAGAGATCAGCTTTGGTTCCAACAACCTAACTCTGCCGTTGGCAACCAGTTCGATTCGTGAATCAGATTCGGTCATTCGTGCTCAAGACGGTGATGTGGTTGTGATTGGAGGCTTAATGAAGTCGAGTACTTTTGATCAAGTGTCGAAAGTGCCCTTCTTAGGTGACGTACCTGCGCTAGGCCACTTGTTCCGTAATACCACAAAGCTAACCCAAAAAACTGAGTTGGTGATTCTACTTAAGCCTTCTGTTGTTGGCGTAAATACTTGGCAAAAAGAACTAGAGCGCTCACGCGACCTGTTACAAGAGTGGTTCCCTGACGAGCAATAACCGTTATGTACCTAGAGCACTTTGGCTTTGATAGCTTGCCATTTCACCTCACCCCAGATACTGAGATGTTTCTAGGGTTAGCGCCCCACTATGAAGCAATTCATATGGTTAACACGGCGCTTGAAATGGGCGAAGGGGTTATCAAGGTCACGGGTGAAGTCGGTACAGGAAAAACCATGATTTGCCGAGTGTTAGTTAAGCACTTTAAGCCCAATGTTGAGTTGGTTTTTTTGCCCAACCCGGCGTTAAGTGGTAGCCAGCTACGCATGGCAGTGGCGAGCGAGCTTGGCTTAGAGGTTGATAACGAGACCACGGTTGTTGATGAGATTCAAAAGCGATTAATTGAATTGAAACAGCAGGGTAAGCGTGTCGTGGTACTGGTCGATGAGGCTCAAGCTCTGGATGATGATGCGCTTGAAGTCCTTAGGTTGTTTGGCAACTTAGAAACGGAACAAGAGAAGCTGTTACAGATGATCTTGCTTGGTCAGCCAGAACTTGACGAACGTTTAGCCAGTCATCATTTGCGGCAGTTTCGTCAACGTATTACGTTTAGTGCTACGCTACGAGGTCTAACGCTGGATGAGTGCGTCGCTTATATCGATAACCGATTAACTAAAGCGGGCGGTAAAGCGAGTATTTTTGCGTTAAACCATAAAAAAGCGATTTGGCGAGCATGTCGAGGCTATCCGCGATTGATCAATCAAATATGTCATAAAGCGCTATTGTTAGCTATGAGCCAAGCATCAGCTCAAGTGACTAATTCACAGCTGTTTGCGGCGATTCATGATACTTACGACAGTTGCAAACCTAAATTCAAAACCCCGCTGCTATGGGGGTGGAGTTAATTCATGAGTGCGATTAATAATGCGCTTTCAAAATTAGCTAGCGATAAATCAACCCAAATGGGGACGATTAGCAAAGCTGAAGTTAAGCCAGTTAAGCAATGGAAGGTACTGCCTTGGGTGGTTGGTAGCTTTACTCTGAGCTTAGCTGTTGGTGGCTGGGCGCTTTCTCAGCAAGCACCTTCACAACCCATTTCTCTAATGACAAAGATTGACTCACAAACGCCTTCATCCCCGTTGAACCTTGAATCGCCAACGACAAAAGTTGCGGTGGTTGAACAACCGATTTATCAGTCAGTCTCTGAGCAAGATATTGAACCAGCGCCTAAAGTAGCTAAGCCAATAGCAACCAAAGTGAAACCAAAAGTGGTTGCTCAACCCGTGCAACTTGCTCGTAATGGAACCAAAGCTCCAGCCGAGCCTACTCCTATCAAGAAAGCTCAGCTAGGGGAGGTACGTATTGAGCAAGTTGAGCTTACTCCTGAACAGCTATCTCAAAAAGCTCAAATAAGAGCAAAAAAAGCGCTTGATAACAATAACCTGGCTGATGCAATCAGTGACTATTCTGAGTCGTTGCGCTATACACCGAATAACAAGATGGTCAGAAAGCGCTTGGCAGCGCTCTATTATGGAAAAGGTGAAGTGCGCAAGGCTGCGGACCTGTTGCAAAAAGGCATAAGCCTGGATAAGTCCGACTCAACACTGCGACTTTCGCTGGCGAAAATGCTGATGAAGGAGCAACAAAACACGGTTGCACTGACGGTATTGAGCACCTTGCCAGAGTCAGCCTCGATTGAATATCTGTCATTGCGTGCCGCGTTAGCGCAGAAAGAGAAGCAAGACGAACTCGCGCTACAAAGCTACCTCCAGCTTGTAAAGCTCGAACCAGACAGTGCTCGCTGGTGGATGGGACTGGGGATCCAGCAAGAGAGAGCATTTCAACTGGCAGAAGCCAAAGGTTCTTACACGCAAGCGCTATCTAAACTTGGTCTTTCGAGCCAATCTCAGCAGTTTATTCGCGATCGACTAGCATTGATTGAAAATCTAGAGGTACAGTCGAGTGAAAATTAAGTTAAGAAAACGCCTTGGCGACCTGTTAGTCGAAGAAGGGGTCATTACAGAACAGCAAGTAGAGCAAGCTCTAGCCGCGCAAAAAACGACTGGGCGAAAATTAGGGGCGACTCTGATTGATCTTGGTGCCTTAACTGAACACCAAATGCTGTCTTTTCTATCGCAACAGCTGTCTATTCCTTTGATTGATTTGAGCCGTGCCGAGGTGGACATTGAGGCCGTTCAGTTACTGCCCGAAGTACATGCGAGACGTTTGCGCGCCTTAGTCATTGGTCGTCAGATGGATACCCTGCGTGTTGCAATGAGTGATCCGGCGGATCTGTTCGCTCAGGAGGCGCTATTAGGGCAACTAGCTCAGTACAGTATTGAGTTCGTTATTGCGTCAGAAAAGCAGCTAGTTGATGGTTTTGATCGCTATTATCGACGCACTAAAGAGATTGCCTCATTTGCTGAACAGCTACAGGCCGAACATCAGGTTACCGAAGCGTTTGATTACAGTATTGAAGGGGATGATAGCGAAGAAGTTACCGTTGTTAAGCTGATCAATTCTATGTTTGAAGATGCGATTCAAGTCGGGGCTTCTGATATCCATATCGAGCCTGATTCCGATGTGCTCCGCTTGCGTCAGCGTATTGATGGCGTGTTGCATGAAACACTGTTGAATGAGGTGAATATCGCTTCCGCCTTGGTATTAAGGCTCAAGCTGATGGCTAATTTGGACATTTCCGAGAAACGTTTGCCGCAAGATGGCCGTTTTAATATCCGCTCTAAAGGTCAATCGGTTGATATTCGAATGTCGACTATGCCTGTGCAATATGGTGAGTCAGTGGTGATGCGTCTGCTTAATCAATCAGCAGGTGTGCGTAAGCTCGAAGAGTCAGGTATTCCCTCTCATCTATTGGATAAGTTGAGACGTCAATTGCGTCGCCCTCATGGCATGATCTTAGTAACAGGTCCAACAGGTTCGGGTAAAACGACTACTCTGTATGGTGCGTTAAGTGAGCTTAATGAGCCGGGTAAGAAGATCATCACAGCGGAAGACCCTGTTGAATATCGTTTACCACGCGTTAACCAAGTGCAGGTAAACCCTAAGATCGATCTCGATTTTTCTACTGTGCTGCGAACTTTTCTTCGTCAGGATCCAGATATTATCCTCGTGGGTGAGATGCGCGACCAAGAAACGGTAGAAATTGGACTACGCGCCGCATTAACTGGTCACCTTGTATTGAGCACCTTGCATACCAACGATGCGATTGATAGTGCGCTCCGAATGATGGATATGGGAGCGCCGGGTTATTTGGTTGCCAGTGCGGTGCGTGCGGTAGTTGCACAGCGACTGGTACGTAAGGTTTGCCCTGATTGTAAGACGGAAGAGCAACTTGATGATGCGCGAGTACAGTGGCTTGCACAGCGTTTCCCAAATCAAGTCGAGGCGACTTTTGTTAAAGGTCGCGGCTGCCAAAACTGTAACCTAACGGGTTATCGTGGCCGAATCGGCGTGTTTGAGATGCTTGAGTTAGAGCAGGACATGATGGATATGCTGCGCGCAAATGATGCTGTCGGCTTTTCAAAAGTTGCCCGCCAGTCGCCAAACTATAAGCCTTTGCTTGCTTCGGCAATGGAGTTAGCCCTGCAGGGGACGGTAAGCTTAAGTGAAGTGATGAGCTTAGGTGAAGGGGATTCATCTGGCCACATTCAAGCGATATATATCTAAGGTAGAGAATGAATAGCTTTCGATACCAAGGACGAAACCTAGATGGCAGCGCAGTGTCAGGTCAAGTTGAAGCACCTACCCGAGAGGCTGCCGCTGAGCAGTTGATGGGAAAAGGGATTATCCCGATTGAGATTTCTGCGCAGTCAGGCAAGAGCGGGCTAAGTATTGACGTTAAGGCTTTAGTGACTCCAGCGGTTCCGTTAGAAGTGTTGGTGATCTTTTGCCGTCAGCTATATAGCTTAACCAAGGCTGGGGTGCCTTTGCTCCGTTCGATGAATGGATTGAGTCAAAACTGCGCCAATAAACAGCTCCAGATCGCATTGCAAGATGTTACGCAAGAGTTGACTAATGGTCGTAGTTTGTCTGCCTCGATGCAGCTATTCCCTAAGGTGTTTAGTCCGCTGTTTGTTTCCATGATTCATGTTGGGGAGAACACAGGTCGGTTAGACCAAGCTTTGCTCCAACTCGCTAACTATTATGAGCAAGAGGTTGAAACGCGTAAAAGAATCAAAACCGCGATGCGCTATCCGACTTTCGTGATCAGTTTCATTACCATTGCGATGTTTATCCTCAACGTAAAAGTGATCC
>NZ_JATABG010000098.1:0-10332 GCF_036533755.1 Vibrio sp. M260118
CAAGAACAGAGTGTTACCAAAGCGGCTAAAAAGCTTAACGTTACGCCGTCTACAGTTAGCAAATCACTGAGTAAACTGCGTGATTGGTTTGATGATCCTTTGTTTGTTAACACGCCACAAGGATTACAGCCTACGACGCTTGCGAGCAGCATGGAAGAGAGCTTATCTGATTGGCTGCTAATCGGTAGTCAGATAGTGTCGAGGCGAGGCGGAGAAGCGCCATCGGGTGTGCATTTTAACCTTGGAGTAGAGTCGCCATTGTCACTGATCATGGTTGATGAACTCACTACTCGAATCCACCAAACTTATCCAGATTCAAAGATTAAGTTCATTAACTGGGATTACGACTCACTTGAGGCGATAGCCCGAGGTGATGTGGATATTGGCTTCACAGGCAGAGAGAGCCATCCGCGCTCACGAGAGTCGCTCGACTTGCTGCCGTATTATATTAACTATGAAGTGTTGTTTACCGATTTACCTATGGTCTATCTGCGTAAAGACCATCCTGCATTACAACGAGAGTGGAGCTTAGAGACGTTCCTTAGTTATCCGCATATCAATGTGACGTGGGAGAAAAGCGAGAGCTGGGCACTCGATGAAATATTGATCGAGCTTGGGTTAAGTCGTAATGTGAATTTGACCATGTCGGGGTTCGAGCAGGCGCTGTTTGTTGCTGAAAAATCGGGCCATGAAATGATTACAACCGCTCCTAAATATTGCCAACGCTACTGTCAGCAACTGCATCCAGACTTGGTGGCTCTACCCATTCCATTGGATGACGCTCAGCAAGAAAAACTGAACATTCCATTCACCATGATTTGGCACAAACGCAATAACCGCAACCCAAGAATTCAGTGGTTAAGAGAGACGATTAAAAACCTATATAGCTAGTATATTTCACACTCTAGTTGAGCTAAGAACGCTCGCATGTATTGAGTACGTTTGTTCGCTTCTGTTTTGGCGGCTTGAGTGTTCATTAAAGCTTCTAGTTTGAATAGCTTGTTGTAGAAGTGGTCGATAGTGTAGCGCTTGTCATTCAACACTCGACTGTCACAGAATGGGTCTTCGGTGTTGTAGAGGCTTGAACCGAAGCTAGTACTTACTTGTATACAGCGGGCTATGCCAATGGCACCAAGTGAATCGAGGCGATCTGCATCTTGAACGATTTGAGCTTCTAGAGTTTCTGGAGTGATATTCGCACTGTAACTGTGAGTCATAATGGCGTGATGAATGGCGCTGAAATACTTCTCTGGGTAGCCTATTGATTCGAGAAATTTGACCGCTTTATCTGCTGCTATAACCGAGCTTTTGGCGCGTTCAGGATGGTCTTTGGCGAAAGTAAAACAGTCGTGAAGGTAGGCAGCAGGCACGACGATGTTCAACTCGGCATTCTCTTGTAAGCAGAGCGTTTTAGCTGTTTTTACCACCCGTTTTACGTGGCTAAGATCATGGGCCGGATCTTGGGTCATCTCTGTGTTGATAAATTCCAAAAATTGAGCTTCAAATTGTTCAAAAATCTGCATTTTTCTATCCGCTATATTTGCCTTGGGTATTCTAGCACGAGGGGCCTGTAGTAAGGTCAAAAATCAGATGCTATCAAAATGAGATAATTCACCTACGACACGACTATTCTTTACTCGCCTCTTTAGCTCAACTGGGCTTTACTCTATAATTGCCGCGCTTTTATCTGGGTTATCCCTTTATCGTGGAAAGATTATGATTTCAAAAAACCAACTTAAACAACTTCGAGCACTTGGCCAAAAGAAGCAGCGTAAAGCGCAGGGGCTATTTTTGGTGCAAGGAGAGAAGAACGTGCTTGAGTTGGCGAATAGCTCATTAACGGTAAAGCACGTCTTTGCCACGGCTGAATTTCTTACCCAGTATTGTTCTGAGCTGGGCAACTTTGAGTGCATTGAAGCGTCTTTAGATGATCTCACCAAAGCAAGCACGCTTGTGAGCAACAATGCTGCCATTGCGGTGGTTGAAATTCCAAGTGCGGAGATGCCAAAAGCACAAGGTTTGATGATTGCGCTTGATGGTGTTTCTGATCCGGGTAATCTTGGCACCATCATCCGAGTTGCTGATTGGTATGGTATTAAGCACATTGTCGCTAGCAGCGACTGCGCCGATCCTTACAACCCAAAAACCATTAGCGCCACTATGGGCAGCTTTGGCCGTGTCACCGTGACTCAGCTTGATCTGCCAAGCTACCTAGAGAAATCAAACTTACCAGTTTATGGCGCATTCCTTGACGGTGAAAGTGTACATAACACCCAGTTTTCGCCTGAAGGCATTTTGCTGATGGGGAGTGAATCTCACGGCATTCGTGAGCAAGCCGCTAAGTTCGTAACTGATAAAATAACCATCCCTGCATTTGGTGGCGCAGAATCGTTAAACGTGGCGATGGCGACGGGCATTATTTTGGATAACTTACGCCGTCAGCACGGTTGAAACCCAGCCACGGATCTTCTTCACGCTGGTTATCCTTGCATAGTTGATAACTATCGCGGCGTTTAGACACAAGTGGCTATTTCACTGCACTAGCCTTTCGCTTGGAGTCATTGATGAGCTCAATCTCGCTAGCGTATTTAAGCCTCATCCTCTCAATTTTTGATAACAGTTCATCGCTTCGCTTTTGGACTGAAATGACTTTGCGCATATTGTCCCTACCAGTTTTGTAATCCTGATATTTATCCTCGTCATAGCAATAGTCTGCGAGTTTTTCCCATAGTTCTTTGGCTGTTTTTAGTTTTGAAAATGTTTTGAGAAGTGTTTGTTTTGTCTGGTCTAGTTTTGATATTTCCTCGATGAATAAATCCTTCTGTGTAGCTAGAGCACGTTTAGCTTCAATGTTATCGCTCCGCCAGATACCAACTAACACGTCTGAAGGATATTGATCCTGAAGGAACACATAATCATTATAAAGCTCGGTAACTTCATTTAGCTCATTGATGTTTCTGTTGAACCTCGCTTCTTGTTTCTTGTAATAATCAGTGGCAGTTTGCCAGTTTTTCTCTGTGCAATATCTTGCCGCAATCGCGGATTCGGCGAATAGGGCTGAGAGAGACAACAAGACAATGAGGAGGTGATGCGTAAACAGGCCTGTCGTTCGTTTTATTAGAAATTCTTGGTGTGAACATATTGTGCACTCAACATTCGCATGGTGTATTGATTGGAATCACTTAATTAGGGTTTAACGCTGAGCGTCATAACTAAATTTACCAAACTCCAACCTATATAAAATAACGCCATTTTATAAAAGGTTATATTGAACAAATATTGCTCAATGGGAGACGCTAAAATGCAAATAGATGGACACCATTCACTCACTTATGTTGTTGCTAGATACGCTGGAATGACACATAGCGATGCAGAAAAGTTAGCTTACTGTGCTCAATACGTTGACGAAGCAACCAATTCAGATCCAGTGCGGTTTGATAACGGGGCGATGTTTAATCGTATCTCTTCCGCTCATAAAATGCTCGATTATCGAAATGGCAATGAGCTTGCTAATCACCTAGCATGGATTCCTTTTCACTTCCTCCCAGGTAATCAAGGTAAACCCTCTGACACTATTCCTGAGGGTGGTTTTATTCAGCGTTTGGTCTGTACACCTGACAGCCCAGTAGCTCGAGATATGCTAAATGCAGTGGCAGCGTATAGGAATTCTTCTTTTGGGCTGCACATGATGGGTATTGCAATGCACGTCTACGCCGATACCTTTGCTCATCAGGGGTTTGCTGGCGTAAGTCATGAGATTAACCAGGTAGAACAAATCGAATCAAATTCAGATAGTAGCTTATTGGCTAGAGTAAGAGACAATATTGTTAACTGGAGTATCTCTACAATTTCTCCTCTGGGTCATGGTCCCGCACTCTCTTTTCCTGACCGTCCTTATGCCGAGTGGAGTTATGTTAACGGGAGGGGTGATAAGGTTACAAGAAACAATACTGAGGATTTCTTGAGTGCGGCGAATCAAATGTACAAGGCAATTAAGTGCTTTATCAAGGAAGATCAAAACATGGATATTGACGCTCAAGCGGATTTACCCAATGACAAGCAGCTCATTTTGAAGGCAGCATTTCAAGATATTAAACATGAAGATGGTGAAGATCGTCATAAGGAATGGCTGAAACGCATTTCTCGTGGCGAGTTTGGTTTTCCTGCTGTAGAACTGACTTTTGAGGTGAGCGGAAAAAATAGCTGGAAAGAAATAGCCAGAGGCAAAGCTATGGCATCGCCTCAGTCAGCGGATTTGGTTACGTATAAATATAAAGAGTCGTTCTTAAATTCAGATTGGAAGCTTTTCCATGATGCACTGAAAACTTATAGGCTAACGATTATAAGAGATGTGCTGCCGAAGTACGGAATTTGTGTTGCTTAACTTTGAATTGGAGGAGCAACATTCCTGCCTTCATAAAAAAGGCCTTAGATAGTTACCTAAGGCCTTAAAGTGGCAGCGTGTCGCTACCTGAAATACCCCTAGCTGGGTATAGAGTCCCTAGAAGCGAGACTGGTTAACAATGAATTAAAATGCGCCGCTGGTTTGAGTTTGTGTGCTGGTATTCACCGTATTGTTGCCACCCGATTGCCACTCAATCAGCGCACTGCTATCACTTTCTGAACGCTTCAGACATTTCCATTCTAAGGACTCGCCACTTGGAACCTGAATGGTTGCTTGCCATGTTGGGTAAGCGGCTGGATCCAGTTTTACTGCTTGCGCTGGCACCCAACTACCCAACTGGCTAGCACTGCCAACTGCATAAACGTTTTGTCCCCACTGGGTGTAACCGTTACTGCAAGTGAAAGTCACGTCGATAAGATCTGTGTTACCGCCACCACTGGTTGTCTTGCCATGCAGGACAATCGCTTCATTCTGGTCAAGGTTCAGCGTCGCAGAAGACTGAGATACCGTCACACCATCGCTACCAACCAGGCTGGTGTAGTAGTTGTCCGCCAGAGACAATGCAGAGACATTAATTGAGGTTGCAGCACCTCGGTTTAGAGCAACTAGCACAACGTCATCTTCAAACTTACGTTCGTAAACCAGAATGTCGTCGTTGAGCCACTTCTGACTGTAGCTACCTTGCTGAATCGCAGGACTGGTTTTTCTCAACTCAGTCAAAGCTTGAATGATCTTAAATGCTTCACTGTCCTGAGCGAAGCTTGGCATGACTTCGCGGTTGTATGGATCGCTACCAACCTGACCAAACGCATTGGTCGAGAAGTTTGCGCTGTAATGTTCCGTGCCGTAGTAGATGGCTGGTATACCACGCACCGTCATAGTCGCAACCAAGCCCAGGTCGACGCGTTTTTTGGCAAACGCTTCTGACAGGCCGCCCCCTTCTTCATTGTTACCTGGGCCGAACGTGCTGGCTGTCGAACGCAGCGCGGTCGAGATACGAGCCATATCATGGTTGTCCATAAATACCACCTGCCAGTCATCGCTGGTGAACACATTGCTGCGAGTTTCCAGATAGCTGTTTAACGTCTGCATGGTGTTGCCTCTGCGACCAACTAGCACACGTTCTAAGGTGTCACGGAAGCCAAAATCGAGCAGTGCCGAACCTGAAGTATTGGCATAATCGATCGCATAACCATCAATACCTATGGTTGTCGTTGCGCTGGCACCAAACCACTCGCCGAAGAAGTAAAACCCATCGCGGCCAATAGTCGATGCGTAGTTGTAGATGTCACCTGTCCATTGCTGGATAAACGCTTTATCCATGTGCTTAATCGCATCAATACGAATGACATCAACACCTGCATCAATCCAGAATTTAGCGCCATCCAACAGGTAGTTGTAAACCTGAGCATTAGACTGGTTGAAGTCAGAAAGGTTAAATAGATTGTGGTTACGAACCTGATACCAGTTATTCCAGTCGGTTACACCGCCATTGTGGTGATACCAGTTGGTGCCAGCAGCAACGTCAGTGGTGTAATCAGTAATGTACTGGCCGTCACGGTACAGGGCGCCGTACTCATTTTCATCGTTACCATTAGAGTGGTTTGGCGCATAATCCAGTACTAGCTTCATGTTGTATTCAGGGCTGTGCATCAACTGGCTCAACTCTTTAAAGTCGTCCATGGTGCCTAAGTGCTCATCAATGCGGAAGAAGTCTTTACCCCAGTAGCCGTGGTAACCAGCCCCACCATTAACATCAAGGTTGTCGGCATTATCTACCGGCGGAGTAATCCATATCGCCGTGATACCGAGAGATTTGAGATACGGCAGCTTGTTGATCAAACCTCTAATGTCACCACCCACATACTTTTTGAGGTTGTTAGGGTCGTACGTCAACGGGTTATTGCCACTGTTGTTTGTCGCATCGCCATCACTAAATCGATCTAAGAAGACGAAATAGATAGTCTCCTGCCTGAAATCGTAGCTACTGTCAGCCGCGGTTTCTGCACTTATTGCTGGTGCAGAAAATCCGCCTCCGATGGCCATTGTCGCAAGCAGAGCGCTGCAAATCAGTGTCCGTTTTATCATTAGAGGTTCCCCGTTATTGTGATTAACTAAGCCGAGTAGGGTCGACTGTGAATTAGGTTGTTTTCATTGTAAAAATCGAAGATATGGCAGAATTCAGTATTGAGGTTGAAACGGAAAGTTCGACCAATATCTGCTGTCGTGATCGACTGATCTTGCACTCGGGCAATCAGCTCTTTGCCACCAACAGTGAAATAGAGGTATTTTTCGTTCCCCAGATTTTCAACGACTGACAGTTTGCCTTCGAAGGTATTCAATGTTTCACCCTCTTGTGCCAGTGAGATATGCTCCGGACGGATACCAAAGCAGACTGGGTTGTCGACGTACTGCTCAAGCTCCGCTTGCATTGCTTTCGGGATCAGAATGCGGGCAGACGGAGCAATTTCGACGATAAGATTCTCACCATCACGACGCAGCGCTGTATCGACTAGGTTCATTGCCGGAGAGCCGATAAAGCTAGCAACGAAACGATTAGCTGGGTAGTTGTAAAGGTTCGCTGGCGTATCAACTTGCATGATCTTGCCCTGATTCAGAACACAGATACGGTCACCGAGCGTCAAAGCTTCAGTCTGATCGTGGGTAACATAAATCATGGTTGCCGGATTGCCTTCATCCTTAAGAGACTGATGAAGTTGGGCGATTTTTACCCGCATAGAGACACGCAGCTTGGCATCCAGATTCGATAGTGGCTCATCGAACAGAAAGACATCCGGTTTACGAACAATAGCGCGACCAACCGCCACACGCTGACGCTGACCACCAGACATCTCTTTTGGTTTACGGTAGAGGAGATCAGTGATTTCTAATTTCTCTGCCGCTTCTTCAACCCTTCTCTTAATTTCATCTTTGGGTTTCTTCGCCATCTTTAGACCGAAAGCCATGTTGTCGAAAACTGTCTTGTGCGGGTAAAGAGCGTAGTTTTGAAACACCATCGCGATTCCGCGATCTTTCGGTGGTAAATCGTTGACTCTGCGATCACCAATATGAACATCACCAGATGAAATCGATTCAAGACCAGCAATCATTCTTAGTGTGGTCGATTTAGCGCAGCCTGATGGGCCGACAAACACCATGAATTCGCCTTCATTAATCTCGAGATCAATCCCGTGTACCGCCTTGAAGCCGTTGTCATACTGTTTTTCTACTTGTTTTAGGCTAACTGTTGCCATGGGTACTCCAAATAAAGCTTTATAAACTCATAACTTACGACACAACCTTTGTGCATTAAGCTATGAACTTAACGCCGCCAGAATAACTCTGGCGGCACGGTATTACTGACAAGTGGCAATCATGGCGCGAATTGGCTTTTTATCTTCGCCAATCTGAATTGACCAGACATACTCGCCATCAGCAGGGATTTCGACTCGGGTGTTTTTAGCAAAACCACCGCGCTTCAGAGCGATTTCCTGATTGACGCCCATTTTGCGTCCCGACACTGTGAATTGCGGGTTCCAGTTCATAGTTGCAAACTGGACATTAACCACACCGGCTTTCTCTTGATGAACAACCTGATAGATGCCATCGCCCTTATGGCTCATTTCGCGGTCTTCCAGGTGAATCCACTGACCTTCATCAAAGGTTCCGACGACAAACAGTGACGGACGAATCGGACCGCGATCCTCAACCGTTGGCAAATCACATTTCGCCAGCAGACTATCCGCATTGGTCGGGATAACTTGGTTGGTATTTTCACTGGTGCTGGAACAGCCAGCAGCAAGAGCACTGAGTAATAGAGGTAGAATGACTTTTTTCATCATAAATCCTTAACGATTGAATTAGGCCTTACAGCCAGTGAATAAGCGTTTAAGCCAGTGGCTAGGCTGGTCAGATTTTTGCGTAGTTTTAGAGTGTTTTTTGCTATCAAACTGGCGGGTAAGCTTGTTAAGCACCGCCAGGTTTTTGTAATAAGCACGAGCATCTTTGGCTGGGTAACCAAATAGGTCGCTATGAGCAGGAAATGACTGGCTGACGCCTGATTTAGCTTTGATGACTGAGTGGTCACCGATAGTGATATGGCCAGCGGTGCCAGCCTGTCCGTGAACAATGACATGTTGGCCAAGAACGGTGTGTCCGGCTAAGCCTACCTGAGAAACCAGCAGACAATGTTGGCCCACTTTACAGTCATGACCAATCTGGACTAGGTTATCTATCTTAGTCCCTTTGCCAATCACGGTATTTCCCAGAGTGCCACGGTCTATAGTGTTGTTACAGCCGATCTCAACATCGTCCTCGATGATAACTCGTCCGACACTTTCCACTCGTTCGAACTCGCCATGTTGGCCATTCATATATTCGAAGCTGAAATTACCGATGGCGTTGTTGGAGTCGATAGTAACGTTATTGCCAATCACCGTGCCCTCTTTAATCACCGTATTGGCATGAATGGCAACATTGTCGCCAATGGTCACACCATTCATGATTTTTACGCCAGGCATAAAGTGGCAGTTGTTGCCAATAGTGCAGTGCTTGCCGATATAGACATCGGGATTGTCTGAGGTATTACCCTGCTCAAACAGTTGATACTTATGTACTTTGTAATAACGTAGTAGGGCATTCAGTGTTTGCGCTTTAAGCGACTCAATCACTATCTTACATCTGGCGTTGCTGATTAAAATGCTATCAGGTCCTATGATCACATCCGCTTTTGAACTTTCGATCATTTTGAGATCAGATTTAGAAAATACGATAGCTAACCCCCCTTTATCAGGGCTATACAGCGGCACAATCGTATCCACAGTTAAACTCGGGTCACCATCTATCTGGCCGCCAACTAACTGGGCAATTTCTGAAACTGTGATCATAGGATTTCCTTAAGCAAATAAACGATTTTTACAGACGGTAAATAGCCTGGAGCAAGAAGGTGTTCTGCTCAACGACCTTCTCCTCTCCAGCAAGCTGAGTGAAGGTTTCAGTATCTTTGGCCCACTCGTACTCACCTTTCAGCAACCAGTTATCACCGACAGACTGTTCGTAACCCATAGTGGCTTTACGAATATCTTTGAAGTACTGCTCTCCTGCAGCCCAACCTTGTGTATGTTTGGTTTCGTTTTCACCGTAACGGGCACGAACGTATAAGGTACCAGCATCTTCAAAGCTGTACTGTACGATTGGCTCAACATACTTTTCAGTAAAGTCACTAATTTCGTTAATTGAGCCATCACTGTTATGCGCTTTGTTGTCTTTAATCTGGTAGTAGAACTCTACACCCAGCTCCCAGTTACCAAAACGTTTATAGGGCTTAACTAACACCGAGTAACCTTCTTCAACTCGAGTGCCCCACGCCGATTTATCTTCGTCGTTGTAGAGGTATTCAAGGTTAGACTGGAAGCCTGCATCGTACTCATTGCTGTAAAAGTTGAGATAAGGGCGAATGCTGTGTTCTGCATTGGTAGTACGCAGGTTGCTCACGCCAGCAGTGGTAGCAATAGTACCTAGTGAGTATTCAAGGTCATAGATAACGCCAGTTTCAAAACCGTTCGGTAATGAGAACTTTTTATCAATCGAAATCAGGTGCTTATAGCCATCTTCCGTTTCCGTGTACGAGCGATCCTGACTGCGTTTAACACGGTCAGTCAACTTAAAAGCGTACAAAGACGAGAAGTTCCAGTGGGCGTTTTTATAAAACAGTCCAATCACTTCATGGGTGGTAGTACGTTCATTTTCTGTTTGCCCACCCCAGGTTTTGTAGTTGGTAATATCTTTGTCTTCAATTTCAATCGACGTTCCAACGTGGCCGCCAAAATCTAAGGCTTGAGTCAGAATATTACCGCCCATTTGTTGGGGAGCCGGTCCTTTTTCCGCAGCAAAAGCAGCAGGTGCAGAGCTCAGAGCGCAAGCAATAC
>NZ_JATABG010000099.1:0-10320 GCF_036533755.1 Vibrio sp. M260118
GATAAAAACTATGAGCTTGAGCACCAGATTAGCGGTACCAACAAAGAAGAGCTACTTGTCGATATTCGTGACATCATCGAAAGTGCTAACTTTACCTATATTCGTCAGCGCGAAATGAAAGGCTTGGGCCACGCAATCTTAACGGGCAAAGAGCTGATTGGCGACGAACCATTTGCCGTTGTGCTTGCCGATGACTTATGTGTCAACGAGCAAGAAGGCGTACTGGCGCAAATGGTGGCACTATTTAAACAATTCCGTTGCTCGATCGTTGCCGTACAAGAAGTACCGGAAGACGAGACCCACAAATATGGTGTTATCTCTGGTGAAATGATCAAAGACGACATCTTCCGCGTTGATGATATGGTTGAAAAGCCAGAACCAGGCAAAGCTCCAAGCAACCTAGCCATTATTGGTCGCTACATCCTTACTCCGGACATTTTCGATCTGATTGAAAGTACTGAGCCAGGTAAAGGTGGAGAGATTCAAATTACCGATGCCCTACTTAAGCAAGCGAAAGCGGGATGTGTATTGGCTTATAAATTCAAGGGCAAGCGCTTCGATTGCGGCAGTGTAGAAGGATATATCGAAGCAACAAACTACTGCTTCGAGAACCTATACTTAACAGATACACAAAAGTCTGAACTAGGTAAGCAAAAGACCACCAAAGAGCAATAGTCGAGTTCCGCTCTTTAGACAGCGTAAAGGCAGCTTAGTCAAGCTGCCTTTACTGTTTTTTTATCCAGTATTTTCTTTGCACATTTCTCACACTATGTAATACTTAGCCAACTTGTTTTTGCCAAGAGTGTTGAGAATGGATCAGATAGAAGTCCGTGGTGCCCGCACCCATAACCTGAAGAATATTAACTTAACCATACCGCGTGATAAGTTGATCGTGATTACTGGTCTATCAGGCTCTGGTAAGTCGTCACTGGCTTTTGATACCTTATATGCAGAAGGCCAGCGTCGTTATGTTGAATCACTATCAGCCTACGCTCGCCAGTTTTTATCTTTGATGGAAAAACCTGATGTTGACCATATTGAGGGACTGTCACCAGCCATCTCTATCGAGCAAAAGTCGACTTCTCATAACCCACGCTCTACCGTTGGTACCATCACTGAAGTCTACGACTACTTAAGACTCCTTTACGCTCGTGTCGGCGAGCCGCGTTGTCCAGAACATAAAGTACCACTTGCTGCGCAGACCGTTTCGCAGATGGTTGATAAAGTCCTCGAACTGCCTCAAGGTTCAAAGATGATGTTGCTTGCGCCGATCGTTAAAGAGCGCAAAGGTGAACACGTTAAAACTCTGGAGAATCTTGCTGCACAAGGCTTTATTCGTGCTCGTATCGACGGTGAAACTTGCGACCTTTCAGATCCTCCGACACTAGAACTACATAAGAAGCATACGATCGAAGTCGTGGTAGATCGCTTTAAAGTGCGTGACGATCTCCAACAACGTCTTGCTGAATCGTTTGAAACCGCTCTCGAACTTTCTGGTGGTATTGCCGTGGTTGCGGCTATGGATGGGGACGGCGAAGAAATAGTCTTCTCTGCTAACTTTGCTTGCCCACACTGTGGCTACAGCATGCAAGAGTTAGAACCTCGTCTGTTCTCATTTAACAACCCTGCTGGTGCTTGCCATACATGTGATGGCCTTGGTGTTCAGCAATATTTTGATCCAGCCCGAGTCATCGTCGACGATTCACTGAGCTTGGCTGAAGGTGCCATTCGAGGGTGGGATCAAAAGAACTACTACTATTTCCAAATGCTCTCATCACTCGCAGAACATTATGGATTCGATTTACACGCTCCGTTTAACTCTCTACCAAAGAAGATCCGCGATATCATCCTAACTGGCTCAGGACGTACTGAGGTTGAATTTAAGTACATCAATGACCGTGGTGATATTCGAGTTAAACGTCACCCGTTTGAAGGGATCTTAAATACCCTTGAGCGCCGCTACCGAGATACGGAGTCTAACGCGGTGCGTGAAGATTTAGCCAAGTATATCTCAACCAAAACATGTTCTAGCTGTGATGGCAGCCGCTTACGTTTAGAGGCTCGCAATGTCTTTATTGGCGATACAACTCTGCCAGAGATAGTCGAGCTCAGCATTGCCGACGCACTCCGCTTTTTCGCCTCCCTGCAACTTGAAGGACAACGTGCGCAGATCGCGGAAAAGGTGATGAAGGAGATCAATGATCGTCTCCAGTTTCTCGTCAATGTCGGTTTGAATTATCTCAATTTATCTCGTAGCGCAGAGACCTTATCTGGTGGTGAGGCACAACGTATTCGCCTTGCAAGTCAAATTGGTGCGGGACTAGTTGGCGTCATGTACGTTCTCGACGAGCCATCAATCGGCCTCCATCAGCGTGATAATGAGCGCTTACTCAAAACCCTAACCCATCTACGTGATCTTGGTAATACCGTACTGGTAGTAGAACATGACGAAGACGCCATTCGCATCGCTGACCATGTCATCGATATTGGCCCGGGAGCAGGAGTGCACGGAGGGAGCGTTGTCGCGGAAGGGACAATGGATGAGATCATTGCCAACCCAAACTCGCTTACAGGCCAATATCTGAGTGGTAAAAAAGAGATTGCCGTTCCAAGCCATCGAACACCTAGAGATGGCAAAAAAATTGTTGAACTGATAGGTGCTTCAGGTAACAACTTAAAAGACGTCAGTTTAGAAATTCCTGTTGGCCTATTTAGCTGTATTACCGGTGTATCTGGCTCAGGTAAATCAACCCTGATCAACGATACCTTCTTCAAGATTGCTCATACTCAACTAAATGGCGCAACGACCGCAGTTCCTGCTCCGTACAAGAAGATCAAAGGACTGGAGCATTTTGATAAGGTGATTGATATCGACCAGAGTCCGATAGGTCGAACGCCTCGTTCAAACCCAGCCACTTACACAGGCATCTTCACTCCGATTCGAGAGCTGTTCGCCGGAACCCAAGAGTCTCGCTCACGTGGCTATAAACCTGGACGCTTTAGTTTCAACGTTCGCGGTGGTCGCTGTGAAGCGTGCCAAGGCGATGGTGTAATAAAAGTAGAAATGCACTTCTTACCTGACGTTTATGTTCCTTGTGACGTGTGTAAAGGTAAGCGCTACAACCGCGAAACCTTGGAAGTACGCTACAAAGGCAAGACCATTGATGAAGTACTAGAGATGACCGTTGAAGATGCTCGCGAATTCTTCGATCCCGTTCCAGTTATTGCACGAAAACTGCAAACATTGATGGATGTCGGTTTGTCATACATTCGCTTGGGCCAAGCCGCTACCACTTTGTCTGGTGGTGAAGCTCAGCGTGTAAAACTAGCGCGCGAGCTATCAAAACGCGACACAGGTAAAACCTTATATATCCTTGATGAGCCAACAACCGGCCTGCATTTCCACGACATTCAGCAGCTACTAACGGTATTACACCGACTGCGAGATCATGGCAATACGGTGGTGGTTATCGAGCACAACCTTGACGTGATAAAAACGGCTGACTGGATCATTGATTTAGGACCCGAAGGTGGCCAAGGCGGCGGAGAAATTGTTGCACAAGGCACACCAGAAGATGTGTCACTTGTCGAAGGCTCTCACACTGCCCGATTCCTCAAGCCTATGTTATACCAACCAGAATAAATACATGGTCATTCTTGCTGGTTAAAATCGCTGATAGCTTCGTTATAGATTTTGTAGGTAGGAAGACTAGCTAGCAGCAATCTATGCCTTGCTCTAAGCGATTTTTCCTTCGCAATTATCTGATCATCTATTCATCCTGATTGGTATTAAAGTATAAATTAATAGTAAAATATACGGGCCAGTGAGAATTTTCACTGGTCTGTTTGTTTGAGGTATCAAAAGTAATGGCGACCACACATGTAGCAGGGACACAGCTTGAGGTTAAGGCGCCAAAGATCCCTTTAACTAAACCTTTCCTAGTCGCCTTCGGTGCAATATTTGTGCTGGCAATGCACTTTTTTATGCCCAACCCCGGTGGTTCCGGGCTAGCACTAGCATTTAACCCAACTACTTGGTTAGTACTAAGCTTTGCGGTTGCTATTGGCTTATACCAAATTGGCACCTACTCCAACCTAAGATACAACAAGCTTACCATTGGCTTGTTCATCTGTACTATTATGCTTACGATTCCTGTTCTCTATACAGGATCGAGCATTGAGTTATCGCTCGGCAAGCTCGTTGGTCTATGGGCAGGCTACATTTTGTTTGTCGTTTTACAACAGTTTCGTTTTAGCAATAAACAGAAACAGCGTTTACTGTGGTTTATCGCGATTGCGGTGTTTATCGAAGCGATATTTGGCTGGGTACAGTATCTGTTTTTACAGCCAGGCAACCCGTTTGGTTATGACACGCTGAGCAATCGACCATACGGCATATTTCAACAACCTAACGTTATGGCTAGCTTTCTTGCTACAGGGTTAGTGCTCTCCGGGTACTTGCTTACTCGCCAGCCAACTAAGTATCAACGCAAAGTCAGCGAAGTTACCCTACTCTATTTGACTCCCTTAATCACAGTTCCACTCATCGTTGTTCTTGCATCTCGAACTGGTTGGTTAGCCTCCGTGTTATCGGTCTCCCTTTTACTTCTTTATGTGTACCGATTTGCTACCAAGAAAAGATTTATTGGCTGGACAGTCTCTATTTTACTTGGACTTAGCATAGGCTTCATCGCCCCACATCTATCAAAAGGGCAAGCGAGTGATCTCGTCGACCAAAAAGCCAACTTAGAAAGTCCAAGGAAGTATACTTTCCCTCAAGCTGTCGACATGCTTATCGAGAAGCCATTTACAGGTTATGGCTACGGTCGATTCGAGCCTGAGTATATTATTTACACTGCGCGACAACATCAGCTCAATAATAACTACATGCCAGGGCTGGCTTCGATGGATCACCCCCACAACGAACTGCTCTACTGGGGGGTGGAAGGCGGACTATTGCCACTACTGGCGATAATGCTTGCGGCGCTATTCGTTTTGGTGCGCTTATATCAAGCGAAAAAAGGCACCCGACTAGCCATGTTCGCACTGTTTGTGCCGATAGTATTACACAGTCAGCTTGAGTACCCCTTTTATCACTCTGCCGTTCATTGGGTCACTTTCATCGTACTTGTCTATTGGGTGGACCAGCGCGCAAGTAGCTACCGCCAAGCGTCATTGAGTATGGTTTCTAAGCTTGCTCTACGCGTATCAAGTTTGGTGATACCTATAGTGACAAGTTTCTACATGCTAACGACCTTACATACTAACTACGTCCTTACTCAATTCGAACAGTCACAACCGAAAGATCCTGAGATTTTAAGTCAAGTGACGAACCCGATAGTTTGGCAAGACAGATACGATTGGGATATATACAGCACCTACCTAAACATCGGCTTATTCAAGCAAGAGACTGAGTTTATTCAACCCTATATCGACTGGTCACTAAGCATCATCAAAGACAAACCTCGCCCTGCTTTTTACAACAACTTAATCATGGCTTATCAGGGCTTGGGCGAAATTGAAAAAGCGGAGCAAATTCGTAGCGAAGCTCAGTTCTTATTTCCCAATAGAGACTTCTCTGATGTTCAATACATACCACCGAACATCGATGCCTTAAAAGCAGACAATGAAAAAGAGGCTAACTAAGGGCTGTTGATTTAACTAAGGCGGCTATGGGGCCGCCTTACTCAGTTCACTGACGGTTATACTACTGAGTCAATGACTCTTCTAACGCTCTTAAGCACAGTGCGACATTTTCAGGCCGGGCGCCATAGCCCATTAAACCGATACGCCAGGCTTTCCCTGCTAACGCACCTAAACCTGCACCAATTTCTAAATTATAAGTCTCTAGCAGATGAGACCTTACTTTCGCTTCGTCAATCCCCTCCGGAACATAAATCGCGTTGAGCTGAGGCAAACGAGACTCTTGCTCAACAACAAATTCAAAGCCCAACTTTTCCAGACCTTGTTTTAGCTTTTCGTGCATATCACGGTGTCGCTGCCATGCATTCTCTAACCCTTCATTCTTAAGAATCAAAAGCGACTCATGCAACGCATAAAGGCTATTAACTGGAGCGGTATGATGATAGCTACGCTTGCCCTCACCACTCCAATAACCCAAGACTAAGCTCTGGTCCAAGAACCAACTTTGTACTGGCGTAGTTCGAGTTTGGATTTTCTCAACTGCAGCCGGAGATAGAGTTACAGGGGATAAGCCTGGCACACAGGAAAGGCACTTCTGACTCCCCGAATAGACGGCATCTAGCTGCCATTCATCGACTTTAAGTGGCACACCGCCAAGAGAAGTCACTGCATCTACTATGGTTAACATGCCATATTGTTTAGCAAGCTTACCCAAAGCTTCCGCGTCACTGCAGGCCCCAGTAGAGGTTTCTGCATGAACAAACGCGAGTATTTTTGCATCAGGGTTTGCTTTCAGCGCTTGCTCAACTTTATCGACCGAAACTGGCGCGCCCCACTCATCATCCACCACTTCGGCGATACCGCCAGCGCGCACCACGTTTTCACGCATACGCTCACCAAACACGCCGTTACGACAAACAATGACCTTTTCACCAGGTTCAACTAGGTTAACAAAACAGGTTTCCATTCCTGCGCTACCAGGCGCAGACACGGCGATGGTAAACTCATTTTCAGTCTGAAACGCATACTTAAGTAGCGATTTCAGCTCGTCCATCATGCCAATAAACAGAGGGTCTAAATGGCCGACGGTTGGGCGACTCAAAGCTTGCAACACTTGTGGCGAGATATCCGAAGGACCTGGTCCCATTAAGGTACGGTGAGGGGGAATAAAACTTTGAATCGTCATTGGCTGCTCCTAATTATTTATTTGTTGTTCTATTTCGACTTCCTCGAATCACCATAATCGAATTTTGCCCCGTCAGCAATTAGCCCAAAGTATTGTGGTCAAACCAGTGTCACAAGTTTGTTAACTTTAAAAAGGAATAAAGTTACATATTGCCATTGACATAGTTCACAGAAACGAGTTCAATGCAGGATATGTGGCGAATATTTATGCCACATAGCAAATAATTTTGCAGAAGAGGAGCACTGCCCAGGTAGATGTGTTGTGGACCCACATACCCAATACAACACTTTGAGGGGGAGCAGTGCCGAGGTAGATCTAGAGTGTCGGTTTAGATCTGTCGGTTGTTAGGGTTGAATCCCTACAACTGTCATCAGCCCAGCCTGATGATGAGCTTCTGAGGTAAGTCATTCATACAAAGACCCTCTCTCTATTCGCTCAACTCTCTTCCTCAAAGCAAAACATTGGATGTTGGTATAGCTACCAAAAATTTTTTATTTTAGGAAGTCGTGGGAGATACGCTGTGAGCAGTTTTAATGTAGCTAAATTTGGTGGAACAAGCGTCGCTAACTTTGAGGCGATGAGCCGCTGTGCTGCAATTATAGAAAGCAACCCAAACACAAAGCTCGTCGTGAGCAGTGCCTGTTCAGGCGTGACCAATCTATTGGTTGAACTAGCGAATGGCGTTCAAGATCAAGTTCGCCGTAGTGAAGTTCTTACTAAGCTAGCGCAAATTCATGATGCGGTACTAGAACAGCTTGAAGATGCCACTCAAGCAGCAAGTGATGTCTATGAAATTCTAGATACTGTCACTAGCCTTGCTGAAGCAGCGTCGATTCAATCAAGCCATAAACTGACCGATCACCTCGTCGCTTGTGGCGAGTTAATGTCGACACACCTGCTTACTCAGTTGATGAAAGAGCGAGGTATCAATGCAGTACGTTTTGATATCCGCGATATGCTGCGCACCGATAGTAATTTCGGTAAAGCAGAACCGCAACTAGAGCAGATCAAGCAGCTGGCGCAGCAATCTTTGGTACCACTTTGCCAAAGCGCAGTTGTAATTACCCAAGGTTTTATTGGCTCTGATGATGAAGGCAACACCACCACGCTCGGTCGCGGTGGCAGTGACTATAGTGCTGCACTGATTGCTGAAGCGGTTGAAGCATCTGGATTAGAGATCTGGACTGATGTTCCTGGTATTTACACCACTGACCCGCGCATCGCGCCTAAAGCATCGCCAATTCCTGAGATCAGTTTTAGTGAAGCGTCTGAAATGGCTAACTTTGGCGCTAAAATCCTTCACCCTTCAACACTGATTCCGGCACTGCGCCACGATATTCCAGTATTCGTCGGCTCATCGAAAGAGCCACAAAAAGGCGGCACTTGGATTCGCCATCAAGTAGAAAGCTCACCACTATTTCGCGCTCTAGCACTGCGTTGCAACCAGACCATGGTAACGTTGCGCAGCGCAAACATGTTCCATGCGTACGGCTTCCTAGCCAAGGTGTTTGAGATCCTTGCTAAGCACAAAATTTCTGTTGATTTGATTACTACGTCAGAGATCAGCGTCTCTCTCACTTTAGACCAAACCGACACCTCTGGCGGCGCGCCACAGCTACCTGAAGCTGCACGCCTAGAACTTGAAGAGCTATGTACCGTAGAGGTTGAGCACAACCTGTGCTTGGTCGCACTAATCGGCAACAATATGAGTGAAAGCAAAGGCTACGCGAAACAAGTGTTCAGTACATTGGAAGACTTCAACCTGCGCATGATCTGCTACGGTGCAAGCCCACACAACTTATGTTTCCTAGTTGAGGAATCTGTCGCCAAGCAAGCGATTCAGAAGCTGCATATTGAGTTGTTTGAGAAATAGCGAGAAGCGAGAAGCGAGAAGCGAGAAGCGAGAAGCGAGAAGCGAGAAGCGAGAAAAGTAAAGGGTTGGCGTAGTGCGTCAACCCTTTTCGTTTCAAATAACCCAATCCCGTCATCCTCAAGAACGAGGAACGAGTGAGTTGGGGATCTCTTCAAACGGAGAGGAAACCTATAGAGATTCCCTACTAGCTCCTTCGTCACTCTATGGAATGACCGATTAATAACACGGAGTTCTTATCTAAGGGCGAAGCCCGATCTCGAGTCCCTAGCGTAGCGTTCTCGAGGACGCAGTCCGTTCTCTCTTACTCCCCCGCTACCTTCATCGACTCTAATAGAATCGAACCCGTTTGAATTTGCGAGCGAGTTTCAACATCATTGCCCACTGCAACGATTTGGTTAAACATCTCTTTTAGGTTACTAGCGATGGTAATTTCAGACACAGGGAACTGGATTTCACCATTCTCAACCCAGAAGCCTGCCGCGCCGCGGGAGTAATCACCAGTTACGATATTAACCCCTTGGCCCATCACTTCAGTCACAAGCAGACCAGTGCCAAGCTCTTTCAGCATTTGCTCAAAGTTTTGACCTGTCGATTTAACAAACCAGTTGTGGATGCCACCAGCATGACCTGTTGGCGTCATATCCATCTTGCGTGCGGCATAGCTTGTAAGCAGATAAGTTGCGAGTACGCCGTCAGTGATGATTTCACGGTCTTGAGTAAACACACCTTCACTATCAAAAGGGCTAGATGCAAGGCCACGCAACACATGTGGTCGCTCAGAAACATTGAACCACTCAGGCAGTACTTGCTTACCAAGATGATCGAGTAAGAAAGAGGATTTACGGTAGAGGTTACCACCGCTGATCGCCATAACTAGGTGGCCAAGCAAGCCAGTAGCAACATCAGCAGCAAACATCACTGGGTACTGACCTGTTTTTAGCTTCTGCGCGTCAAGGCGACTTACCGTCTTCTCCGCTGCTTTCTGACCAACAGTTTCAGGTGTCCAAAGCTCATCTTTATGGCGCGCAACTGTGTAGCTGTAATCTCGCTCCATTTCACCATTAGCACCTTGACCAATTACACAGCAGCTTGTGCTATGACGGCTCGATGCGTAGCTAGCTAATAAACCATGGCTGTTACCGTAGACTTTCAAGCCGTAATGACTGTCATAGCTAGCGCCATCACTCTGTTTGATTTTGTCGCTGTAAGAGAGTGCTTGCTTCTCAGCAGCGATTGCCACTTGCGCGGCGTAATCTGGGTCTGGTGTATCTGGGTGAAAAAGATCCAGTTCAGGCACGTCTTGTACCATCAACTCTTTCGGTGCAGGCCCTGCAAATGGGTCTTCAGAGGTGTACTGAGCAATGTCGAGCGCCGCAAGCACCGTTTGCTGGATAGCTTTATCGCTCAAATCCGACGTAGACGCACTGCCTTTACGCTGATTGCGGTAAACCGTAATACCTAACGCACCATCACTGTTGAACTCAACATTTTCCACTTCGCACATACGAGTAGAAACGCTCAGGCCGGTGGTTTTGCTAATCGCAACTTCAGCTGCATCAGACTTTTCGGCTGCCATCTCTAAAGCTTTCGCTACTGCCGCTTCTAGCTCAACACGTTG
>NZ_JATABG010000100.1:0-10267 GCF_036533755.1 Vibrio sp. M260118
ACGAGGAGATCGTGTTGTTACATCAGCGCACTTCATGTTGGACTCTGAGTCAAGTCAGTCTGCCGACCTATCAAGAATCAATGGCATCGAACCGACTGCCGAAACGGCTTGGGCAACAGGTGAAATTACTGATGCAATGCTTGGGCATAGGATGCTAACGATTAATCATAAGCCTGTTCCAGAGTGGGATTGGCCAGGAATGACCATGAACTTTATGGTGTCAGAGCAGGTTGAAATGGGACCACTTTCAAAAGGGAAAATGATCGACTTTGAAATGAAAAAATCTGAATCAGGTCAATATGAAATCGTTGATTACAAAGTAAGTGAGCTGAGCATAAATACAGAAGTATGGATAGACGGTGATGTCTCTATGTTAATGGCGGACTTTGGTATGGTGACACTAAATCATGCCCCAGTTGCTGATTGGTCATGGGACGCAGGTGAGCTCAACTTTTCAGTCGGTGGTGATATTGAACTCTCAAGTTTTCAGGAGGGTGACAAAGTTCGGTTTCTAGTGGAGAAACAAGGCTCTGATTATCTTCTCAAAGAGTTAGTTAAAAGAGAGGATAAGTAATGATAGGTGCAATCATCCGATGGTCTATCAATAATCGCTTTTTGGTATTGGTAGCGACTTTTGCTTTAGTCTTTGGCGGATTATATAGCGTAAAGAATACTCCAGTTGACGCTCTTCCTGATCTATCTGATGTACAAGTGATCATAAAAACAAGTTACCCAGGTCAGGCACCACAAGTGGTGGAAGACCAAGTCACTTATCCGCTGACAACGGCTATGCTTGCGGTTCCTGGCGCTGAAACTGTTCGTGGATATTCGTTCTTTGGTGATTCCTATGTGTATATCATCTTCAATGACAACACAGACATGTATTGGGCTCGTTCGCGAGTGCTCGAATATTTAAGTCAGGTTGCGCCAAACCTTCCCCCAAGCGCTAAGCCAACACTAGGGCCAGATGCGACAGGTGTGGGTTGGATTTATAATTATGTGTTGCAAGATAAAACTGGAAAGCATGACCTTGCAGAGCTGCGTAGCTTACAAGATTGGTTCTTGAAATATGAGCTGCAAACCGTTGATGGGGTGTCTGAGGTTGCAACTGTTGGCGGTATGGTTAAACAGTACCAAGTACAAATTGATCCAGCTAAATTACGCGCATATGACCTTACCTTACAACAAGTCAATATGGCTATTCAAAATGGTAACCAAGAAAGTGGCGCGTCTGTAGTAGAAGTTGCAGAAGCTGAGCACATGGTTCGAACCACTGGTTACTTGTCTAGTATCGATGACATTAAAGCGCTTCCTCTCAAGGTAAGTAAAAAGGGATCTCCACTATTGTTAGGCGACGTTGCTGATATTGACCTCGGACCACAGATGAGACGAGGAATCTCTGAACTAAATGGAGAGGGCGAAGCCGTAGGTGGCGTAATTGTCATGCGTTTTGGAGAAAACGCGAGCGAAGTGATCAGTAATGTAAAGGATAAGCTAAACGAGCTTCAGCGTAGCTTGCCTGATGGTGTTGAGATAGTGGCTACTTACGATCGTTCTACGTTAATCAATGCAGCAGTTGAGAACCTTTGGAAAAAGCTTGCAGAAGAGTTCATTGTTGTCGCTATTGTATGTGCGTTGTTCCTATTCCACATTCGCTCATCATTGGTAATCGCGCTAAGTTTGCCTGTCGGTATTTTAGGGGCCTTTATTGTCATGCATTGGCAAGGTATCAACGCCAATATCATGTCGTTAGGAGGGATTGCAATCGCGATAGGCGCAATGGTAGACGGTGCTATCGTTATGATAGAAAACGTACATAAGCACATTGAACGAACCCCATTGACTGACAAAAACCGATGGCAAGTGATTGGTGATGCGGCGCAAGAGGTTGGTGCACCGCTGTTCTTTTCGCTACTGATCATCACGCTAAGTTTTGTTCCTGTATTCGCATTGGAAGGCCAAGAAGGCAAGATGTTCTCGCCACTCGCCTTTACTAAAACTTATGCAATGGCGGCGGCAGCAGGCCTTGCTATTACCTTAGTGCCGGTACTCATGGGATATCTTATTCGCGGTAAAATATTACCAGAGAACAAGAACCCTATTAATAAAGGTCTAATTGCCCTTTATAAGCCCTTACTGAATATTAGTCTGAAGTACCCGAAAAGCATGATTGTATTGGCTATTGCTCTTATGGGGTCTGCTTATTACCCAACAACGAAGCTAGGTAGTGAGTTCATTCCTCCTCTTGATGAGGGTGACTTGATGTATATGCCAACTACCTATCCTGGTATTTCTATTGGTAAAGCGCGAGAGTTGCTTCAGCAGACAAACAAATTAATTAAGACGGTACCTGAAGTACAGACAACATGGGGTAAAGTCGGTCGTGCTGACACAGCGACCGACCCTGCTCCCTTAACTATGATTGAAACCGTTATTCAGCTTAAACCGCGTGATCAGTGGCGTGAGGGCGTGACAACTGAGTCGCTACGAAAAGAGTTTGATGACTTGATTCAATTTCCTGGTTTAACTAACGCATGGGTGATGCCTATAAAAACACGCATCGACATGTTGGCAACGGGCATCAAAACACCAATTGGAATCAAGATCGCAGGGAGTGATTTAGCCGAAATTGAGAAGATAGGTGCTCAACTAGAACCTATTCTTAACAATATTACCGGCACTGCTTCTGTATACGCAGAGCGTGTTGCCGGTGGTCGCTATGTCACTATTGATATCAATCGAACAGCGGCAGCTCGATACGGTCTTAATATTAAAGAGGTACAACAGGTAGTTTCTACCGCTGTCGGTGGTATGAATGTTGGAGAAACCATTGAGGGTCTTGAACGTTACCCAATTAATGTCCGTTATCCACAAGATTACCGTGATTCAGTCGTTAAGCTAAAGCAATTGCCATTGGTTACCCCTAGTGGCGCTAGAATTGCCTTAGCTGATGTGGCTGATGTTCGCTATGAAGATGGGCCACCGATGATTAAAACAGAGAATGCTCGTCCAAATGGTTGGGTGTTTGTAGATATCGATGGTCGAGACTTAGGCTCTTACGTTGAGGAAGCAAAACAGGCGGTTGCAGAGCAACTTGATATGCCAGCTGGTTATTCAATTGCATGGTCAGGTCAATACGAATACATGGAGCGTGCGAAAGAGCGTCTGGGTGTTGTTGTGCCGATCACGATTGCCATCATCATGTTACTGCTTTACTTCAGCTTCCGACGCGTAGGTGAGGTGATGATTATCATGCTGACTCTGCCTTTAGCTATGGTGGGTGGCTTGTGGCTCATGCATTACCTCGGCTACAACT
This sequence comes from Vibrio sp. M260118, assembly GCF_036533755.1. Classification (NCBI taxonomy): domain Bacteria; kingdom Pseudomonadati; phylum Pseudomonadota; class Gammaproteobacteria; order Vibrionales; family Vibrionaceae; genus Vibrio; species Vibrio sp. M260118. The sequence continues at coordinate 3,317 of NZ_JATABG010000100.1, forward strand.
TCTCAATCGCGGTAGGCGTTGGTTTTATCGCGCTAGCAGGGGTTGCTGTTGAAATTGGGGTCATTATGTTGGTATACCTCAACCAAGCTTGGCACTACACCAAATTGGATGCCAAAGAGCAGAGCAAATCACTGAATGAAGAGGATTTGAGTAAATCGATTCAAGAAGGTGCTGGCTTGCGCGTTCGCCCGGTAATGATGACGGTACTTACTGTTATTATCGGTTTGATCCCAATCATGTACGGTGAGGGGACTGGCTCTGAGGTAATGCAGCGTATCGCTGCTCCAATGATTGGTGGCATGGCATCGGCTCTGCTACTCACACTTCTTGTTCTTCCTGCGATTTTCAAGCTTTGGAAAACACGCGAACTAAAACACGACTAAACACACATTCGGGCTAAGAACGAACTTGGCCCGTAAACTTTTGAATGAATTACTAAGGAACACAATATGAACATGAAAAAAACACTACTTGCTGCACTTCTGTCAATTACAGCAACATCTGCAATGGCAGAAATGGACCACTCTATAATGGATCACTCAAAGATGGACCACGGCTCTATGAACCATGAGAGCATGGACCATAGTAATATGAATCATGACGATATGGATCACAGCAAAATGGATCATTCAATGATGTCGATGGAAGGCATGTCTGATGTTGGTATGCCAGCAACAGGTGCAAAACCAGACAAAGTGGTCCATGTTGTGTTGGCAGATGACATGACAATCAAGTTCAAAAAAGAAGTACAAATTGAACCAAATGATGTCGTTCAATTTGTAGTTATGAATATTGGAAAGATTGATCACGAGTTCACTATTGGTTCAGCGAAAGAGCAACTTGAACATCGAGAAATGATGAAGAAAATGCCTCATCATATGCATGATTCTGGGAATGCAGTTACAGTAAAACCGGGTAAAGCTAAACAGCTGATTTGGCACTTCCACGGCGACAGCAAGGTTGAATTTGCATGCAATATTCCAGGGCATGCAGAAGCAGGCATGATTAAAAAAGTGAGCTTATAGCCGCTAAAAGGAATCTGGTGATGTTAAAGCGTTCATTCATGCTAGTGAGTATGTTTAGTATGAGCTTGTTTACCTATGCTTCAGAAGAATCAATTTCAGCCGGTGAGTCCACATTTCGTACTGTTGGTGGATATGGATGTATTGCATGTCATGGGCTTTACGGTCAAGGGGGAGGTAATGTTGGTGGAAACATCAGAGGTAGCTCCTTAAATGACCTGAAATACAGCCTAGAGCATGAACAAACTATGAAGCTTTTAGGCGACGCACTAAGTGAACAGGATAAGATAAATCTAGCAGACTACATGGAGTATCTTGGAACGTTTCAATTAGTGGATTGGATGTATGAAGGTACCAAAGGACGACTACTCTCAGTTTCTATAGATAGCGGCAAGAAGAGTCAGTTGGTGGTACTAAATAGAACGTTTGAGCCGATGTCAATTGACCTCTCCCCTTTGTCTGGAAAACATTTAACACTGCGTGTAGAGCCGTATGAAACTCAGCACTTTGAGTGGATTCCTGAAAAAGGAGTGTATGAGCTGAGTTATGGCGATGAAGCCGTCAGTATTAACGTAAAATAGATTTTAGTTAGGTAACTATATGAGTAAAAAATTGAGACTTATTGCACTTTCATCTTTGATTTTGAGCTTTAACGTCTTTGCTAAGCCTGTTATTGAGCTTTATAAATCGCCTACGTGTGGTTGCTGTAAGGAATGGGCAGCAATTATGGAGAAGAAAGGCTACGAAGTGAATGTTAACCATGCTCGCGACTGGAGTTATGTCAAACAAGAGTTTGGAATGCCTAGTCAACTGATGTCCTGCCATACAGCTGTCATTGATGGATATATGATTGAAGGGCATGTTCCTGAGTCTGATATCAAGCGTTTGCTTGAGGAAAGGCCTGAAAATATTTCAGGAATCGCCGCTCCCGGTATGCCGCAGCATTCGCCGGGAATGGCACGACCAGGGCAGGAGTACAAAGGCTTTAACGTGGTGTCTTTTGATAAGACAGGGCAGATGAAACTTTATAATAAGTACTAAAAGTCGATTAAGAAGTTGGGCTCTTGAGGTAAGTGCGGAGCCCTTTTGTTTATTTAAAAGGAGCTCTTGCACTAAATCGGAACGAGTCCGTTATTCCGTTGTATCCAAAAAGTTTGCTAAGCGAGATTGGGTTGACCAATGACTAAGTGCCTAGAAAGGAAGGTCTCTTACAATACTTAAAGTTTCAAATTTTATTGTCATAATTATGTTGTGCAGAGAGTTATGGCATTAAGTTAGTTTCAAACTTTATTGTTACCTTCTTTTATCTAGGCTACTTGGTACTAAACTCTACACGAGAGAAAAGTTTCAAACTTTAATGTCCTCCGACACGAGGTTCTGAGCCTCGGTTTATTATATCTATCAAAATTTAAAATGAATCAAGTAGCGGAACAACCTGAGCTAAATCCTCTACGATCATGGCCTTGTTGGTAAGCTCTGTTTGTGGTGGCAATAGATCTGGAACCATGATGGTATGGCATCCTGCTGACAACGCCGCTTTTACTCCGTTATTTGAGTCTTCTAACACTAGGCATTCTTTTGCGGTAAGACCAAGTTGCGTATAAGCCAGTTTATAGCAATCAGGGGATGGCTTTCCGTGTGTAACGTCTTCTGCTGTAATGACTAAATCGAACTGAGGCAGGTAGTTAGTTTGGGAGAAGTTACGCGCGACCTCAGGAAATCTCGAAGATGTCACTATAGCGGTGCTTAGCCCTCGTTGCTTAATCTCTTTGAATAGCATATCAAAGCCCGGTTTTAGCGTTATGCCATTATCCCTAATTAAATTGAAATGATTATCGCGAACGTTTTTAAAGCGTGGCAGGTCAAGTGTATTTTGAAAATACTCTGAGAGCATCTTCTCGCACTTAGAGTCTTGAACGCCGATGAACTGTTGGTATAGGTCATCGCTGATGCTGAGGTTTTGCTCTTTAGCAGCATATTGCCAGCTAAGCTTATATACAGACTCAGTATCGAAGATAAGTCCATCCATATCGAAAAGAACGGCTGTTAACATATTGTCTCCTGTTGTTACTCAATAGGAGGCTGACACTGACTTGATATTGTTAGAAAGGGCTATCTTTACCGAGTTCGTTGCAGATCTCTACAATAGCTAACGAGAGCCCTGACTTGATGATTTGCTGTTGGCGTTGCAGTTGTAGTTGATAAAACTCTAGGTCTATATCGTCATCTGGCTCTGCCACTTCAAGCTGTACCATGCCCATTTTCTGAACTAAGTGAAGCTCTTTGATTGGTTGTAACACGTTAGGGTCAGTGAATTGATAGTCTGTCGCGTCACTGTTGAGTTCATTCTTAATTTTAATGATGTTCTCAATGTCATGATAAACATCATTAGGAAGTACACCTAAGCCGAAAAGTAGCTTTAAGCGGACAGATAAATCACCTAACGGACCCGAGTCATGCAGCAACGGGCCCACAACCGACTGTACTGCAAAGTTATCTTTTTGAAAGATTCTTTGCATTAGAGCATCGATTGAGTCATTAAATACGTCAACGGTAGCGATGAAAAAACCACGTACCGATGGGGCGCTATTTAATCGCTCTATAATGTCGGTTTCATTTATTTTGTCTGCCATATACTGAACTGAAACTTTAGTTGATGGGAGGAGGTTTTCTCCTCCCGGTATTTGTTTTTATAGCTTTGAGAAAAGTGATTCGATTTGAGCAACCTCGTCACTGTTTTCATTTAAACCTGTGTACATTGCTAGTGTCTGACGAACACCGTGCTCTTTTAGTGAGTTTTGAAGCTCAATTGCTTGCGGATCATCACTGCTAGTGTATTTGAGAGCAGCGCCAATACCTTTTAAAAGCGTTTGGTTTTCAGTGCCATACTCGATTGTACCTAGTAATGGCTTCACTAATCTATCATTTGTGCCCAATTTGCGAATCGGTTGGCGACCAACGCGGTCTACTTCATCGACTAAATACGGGTTGGCAAAACGATTTAGAATTTTGTCTATATACGCATTGTGCAAGTCGCGGTCAAACCCGTAACGGCGAATCAAAACTTCCCCACTTTCGTGCATTGCTTGTTTCACATCTGCGCGAATTTCTGGATCTTCGATAGCCTGACGAATGGTTCGATGACCTTTTAAACAGCCTAAATAAGCAGTAATGCAGTGACCTGTATTGAGGGTAAACAGCTTCCGCTCGACGAAGGCCATTAGGTTGTCGGTTTTTTCCATCCCAGAAATGTCGGGAACTTCCCCTTTAAATTGTTGCTCATCAACAATCCATTCGCTGAAGCTTTCTACAGTAACTTCTAAAGGATCATCATTGGCTGCTTCTGCTGGTGGCACAATACGGTCAACCGCTGAGTCGACAAAGCCAACTAACTCGTTAGCTTTTGTATGTAAGGAAGCATCTAGGTGCTTGTAAACTTCGCCTTTGAGGTGTGTTGTACCACGAACCATATTTTCACAAGCAATAATATTGAGTGGAGCCTCATTACCAGACTCAAAACGCTTTGCGATTCCTGTTGCAATGGTTTTTGCAATGATATCTAAAACATTTGGACCGACTGCCGTAGTAACTAAATCTGTTTTTACGATCTGCTCAATCACATCGTCGCTCGCCGAGTTGACTGCGGTAACGTGAGTGACGGTGTCTATTTGGCATTCTGTACCGACGACTTTAACTTTGTACTCTTGCTTGTGGCTTAATTGGTCCACAAGTGGAGCATTAACATCTGCGAAAGTAACTTCAACATCTGCATCTGCCAATAATTTACCGATAAATCCACGCCCGATATTACCTGCACCGAAATGAACTGCATTTTTCATAATTTACCTACCAATTGAATGTATACAAACTAACGACTCTAGGGTGAGGTCAACCGTATAGGGGGTGACAGCTGACCTCGGTTTGCTCTCAGGAGCAAAGGTTTGGATTGAAGGATTAAGCGGCTTGTGGATTACCTAAGATATTAAGAATTTTAGTGACATCTTGGGTGCTCGTTAGTGTTTCAATCGCTTCAGGTTCATCGAGTGCATTCGTGATGGTAGTGATAACTTGAATATGTTCATCATTTTTGGCGGCAATGCCAATCACTAGCTTGGCGACATCTTCTTGGTCATCAGTAAATTGGATACCTGATGGATACTGGCAGATGACAATACCAGTTTTCTTTACTTTGTCTTTCGCTTCAATGGTTCCGTGTGGAACGGCGATAGACTCTCCTAAATAAGTCGATACGAGTTTTTCACGCTCGAACATAGCGTCAACATATGCAGGCTCTGCATAGCCCATTTCAACCAATTTGTTGCCAGCAAAACGGATAGCCTCTTCTTTATCGGTTGCCGTTAAGCCTAAGTGGATGTTTTCTTGTGCAATCTGGAATACCGAGGGTTGTTGTGGCTCGTAAGAATCGTCATTTGCGGCAAGGACTGAGACCTTGATTTTATCGTTGTCATTTGCCGCAGGGCCTTTTTGAGCGGCAAGAAGTCTGGTAACAAGCTGATTGTACATTTCGCTATCTAGGAAGTTAGTCAGTGAAATGTGGTGTGCATTTGGAGCATGCTTACGTGCACGATCCGTTAGATCTTTATGTGTAATCACGATGTCAGCGCTCTCGGTTAAGTTATTAATGGCAAGGTTGTTTACGTCGATCTTCAAACCGGCATCTTTGATCTTTTTGCGCAGCATGCTTGCACCCATAGCACTTGAACCCATTCCCGCATCACAAGCGACGATAATGCTAGTTACATTGGCGAGATCGATGTTGCCTTTGTTTTGAGCGTTTACCGCTGAATTTGATTTCGCGCCAGATTTCATTTCGTTCATTTGCGAAGTTGCTTTTTCCAGTGCAGCTTTATCACCATCTTCCTCTGTAGAAGATTGAGTTTTCATCAGCAGTGCTGCCACTGTGAACGACACACCTGCTGCCGAGATAATTGAAGCTAATACTCCGACTATTGACCCTTTCTGAGTCATGAGTAAGACTGCAAAAATAGAACCTGGAGAGGCTGGAGATACGATACCCGCATTAAACATGACAAGAACGAACACTCCAGTCATACCGCCTGCAATTGCCGCTAGGATTAGGCGTGGATTCATCAGTATGTATGGGAAGTAGATTTCGTGAATACCGCCAAAGAAGTGGATGATTGATGCTCCGCCAGCAGTTTGTCGAGCTGTACCTTTACCAAACACCATGTACGCCAATAAAATACCTAGACCGGGACCTGGGTTTGCTTCGATTAAGAAGAAGATGGATTGGCCTGCTTCTGATGCTTGCTGAATACCCAGAGGAGAGAAAATTCCGTGGTTGATGGCATTGTTTAGGAACAGAATCTTCGCAGGCTCAACAAAAATAGAAGTCAAAGGTAGAAGGTGTGCTGAGACGAGGAAGTTAACGCCTGCTGCAAGGCCACCAGAAAGAATTTTGACAAATGGCCCAATAAACATGAATGCCAAAATTGCGCATAACATACCTATAATGCCTGCTGAGAAGTTGTTTACCAACATCTCAAATCCGCTTTTTACTTTGCCATCAATGTAGTTGTCGAATTTTTTAATCGCCCAACCACCAAGAGGGCCGACCATCATTGCGCCCATAAACATTGGAATATCTGTACCAACGATGACGCCCATAGTTGTGATTGCACCGACTACAGCGCCGCGATCTCCACCCACAAGTTTACCACCGGTATAACCGATAAGCAGTGGTAGCAAGTAGGTGATCATTGGACCAACCATAGAAGCTAGCGTTTCATTTGGAAGCCAGCCAGTAGGAATAAAGAGTGCCGTGATAAAGCCCCATGCGATAAACGCACCGATGTTAGGCATTACCATGTTTGACAGAAAACGACCAAAATTTTGTATCTTGATCTTAGCATCTGGTGATATCATAAGAGTTCCCCGTTTGATGTTC
>NZ_JATABG010000101.1:0-14185 GCF_036533755.1 Vibrio sp. M260118
AGTTTGTTCCTACCTACAAACGTGAGATAGGCTATGTGTTTCAACAAGCGGGTCTGTTTCCTCATTTGTCGGTGGATGATAATTTGGAGTTTGGTCGTAAACGTATTGCCTATAGTGAGCGTAAAGTCGATAAGCAAGCTATTTGCGACTTACTGGGAATCAGTCATCTGCTCGCTCGCTCAACGGTGAACCTTTCAGGGGGAGAGTGTCAGCGAGTGGCGATTGCACGGGCGTTGCTCACTTCTCCTAAACTGCTGCTTATGGACGAACCTTTATCGGCTCTAGACAACCGCTTAAAAGCTGAGATCCTTCCTTATCTTGAGCGACTTCATCAACAGCTCTCAATCCCGATTATCTACGTCACTCACAGTGTTATTGAAGTGGCTCGTCTTGCTGAACACTTGGTGTTGTTTGAACAAGGGAGGGTGATAGCAAGTGCGCCAGCAAAACAGATTATGGCAGATCCAAAGTTTGAATCCATGTTTGGTGATGAGATGGGTAGCGTATTCGAGACACAAGTGAAAAGTCATGAACCTGACCAGCTAACTGTTTTAGACGCAGGAGATGATGTTGAGCTTGTTATCCCTCAGCATATTGGTCAAGTTGGCGAGCGCTATCGCTGTCGAGTGCTAGCATCGGATGTGAGCATTACACTGACACGCCCAGAGCAGAGCTCAATATTAAATTGCTTGCCAACCACCATCGTGACAATTGTGCCTGCAAGTACACTAGGAGAGTCTAGTGTGGTGCTTGAACTTGCCAATCAAAGTCGACTGATTTCGTTAGTCACATCGCGCTCGGTTGACCAACTTCAGCTCAAGCCTGCCCAATCGGTGTGGGTGCAAATTAAGTCGGTTGCAATATGTTAGTTGGGAGTACGATAGATGATTGAAGAGTATGAACTTGAAGCGTTTTGGGCTCCTATGGTTAATGCCTATTGTGGCTGCCAAACTGCGCAGCCACCCTATATGGGCTTGTCGCCAACTAAGTTTGAGCAGGTATATCAAAAGCTAAATAAAGCAGGCTTAGTTGTGCAGTTGCCCAAGCACAAAACACCGCAGCGAGATACTTACCAACTGTTGTTTTCAATGCGCGACGTGGAACATAGCCAACTCGTTGATTTGCTCGAGTCATATGTAAATAGAACAAGTTGTTACTACTCAGAAGCCATATTGGTTATCGCCACGACTTGCCTTGGTTCCAGTCATCTTTGGTCAGACTTAGGTTTACCAGAGAGGAAAGTCTTAAGTGAAATGATTCGCTTCTATTTCCCTGAGTTACATGCAAAGAACCACAACAATATGCGCTGGAAGCGTTTTTTCTATCGTCAGCTGTGTGAATCGGGTGGAGACTATGTTTGTCGTTCTCCGAGTTGTGAAGAGTGTAGCAGCTACGCTGAATGTTTTGAGCCGGGAAAAGCGTCTTGAGAATGTTGCTCCTTGTGACTGGCTTAGTCATATTTCATTAACTGTATATGGAACAAAACGGTGAAATTTGATCACTATTTGTGAATAGGGACAATTTATTCACTTTAAACGGCAATAATCGCACTACAAAATTAGATTTAAGGCTTATTACTGCTAATTCTTGTGAGGCCGCTATCAGATCTGTGCTAAAGGTGGCTTAAATAGCTCAATTGACATTGAGTATGTATTCACTTTCTACGCAAATCTAATATCGATGTTTAATTTTCTCCTATATAAATCGCTCATATTTGGATATTTAATCCATCAGTGACTAATTATCCTATTTTTATCTAATCTCTAGTGAATTTAGAACTTGATTCTAATCACACTTAGGTTGATTTAATTACCTTAGTATCATTGCCAACCAAGACTAATAACACCCAATATATATAAGTAACCCCTACGTAATATAAATATAATTCTTGCGTGAAATAGAAGGATAAAAATCGACATGAGTGGCATCATTAAAGTTTCAAGAAACACCGAAAAAGCACCAGTTTCTGAATTATCTACGCAAAGCGTGGCGTTTTCTCACTACAACAATATCTCTGCGCAGTTGCCTATCGATCCTGCGTCAGGTGAAATTGTGGTTGGAGATGTGAAAGACCAAGCGAAACAGTGCTTAAACAATATTAAGGCGATTGTTGAAAGTATTGATCATGTCATGGATGACGTCGTTCGTATCAATGTTCATTTGAAGAACATTGCAGACCTAGAAGCCGTGGATGAGGTGTATGCGAGCTTCTTCCCTAATTTGCTACCAACGCGCACAACGGTTGCAGTAGATGCGCTTCCATACGGTGACGCTTTAGTGCAAATGGATGCACTTATTTCTAACGGTGAAGGTACCGCACCTCAAGAGCCTTGTCCGCTAGTTAAGCTATCTCGCAACAGTGAAAAAGCGCCGCTAAGCCCTCTATCTACTCAGACCGTTGCGTTTTCTCACTACAACAATATTTCTGCTCAGCTTCCTATTGATGCTGAAACAGGCAAGCTTGTTGAAGGTACAATTCAACAGCAAACAGCTCAGTGTTTGAAGAACATCAAGGTAATCATGGAAAGCATTGATGTGCCATTTGATGACATCGTAAAAGTAAATGTTTACCTTAAAGATCTTGCTGATATGGACGCGGTCAACGAGGCTTACAGCACATTCTTCCCTGATTCATCTATCGCTCGTACTCTAGGCTATGTGCCAGCGCGTACTTTTGTTTCGGTTGCTGACTTGCCAATGGGCGCCAAGGTACAGATTGATGCTGTCGTATCACACGGTGATGGCACACCACCACAAGAAGTCGAAGATAGACATGGTATTGTGATTAGAGCGCACAACACTGAAAATGCGCCGATCAATCCTCTGCATACTCAGACAGTGGCATTCTCGCACTACAACCATATTGCGGCTCAATTGCCTATGACTGCTATGGCTCCAGAACTGGTTGCTGGTGGCGCTAAAGAGCAGGCGACACAATGTTTAGACAACATTAAGGCGATTGTTGAGAGCATCAACCATGTAATGGACGACATCGTGAAGGTGAATATCCAACTGCGTGATATGGCAGATTTGGATGCGGTTAACGAAGTTTACACGACTTACTTCGAGGGCGAGCTTCCTGCACGCACTGTGGTTGGCGTGTCTGAGATTGCGATGGGTGCACGTGTTCAAATTGATGCAGTTGTATCAAACGGTGAAGGCACTCCACCAAGTAAATAATTAGCTAAGTTATTCTAGTTGAAAAAGTGCACTCTAATGAGGAGTGCACTTTAATAAAATCATTCCAGGATAAACTGGGCATAATTATTCCGGTTTCATTCAATGAAATATAATTGGCAAGCTAACTGTTCAATGATTGCCAAAATACAAACATAACCTTTCTTTAGTACATCTACATAAATAAAAAAGCTTCGGCTTACAAGCAAACCAAATAGACCCTCTGTTTGGTTTAATCAATTATAAATATAATTAACGTGGAAAATTCATATGCGTATAGTACTTGCTTTAGGTGGTAATGCCCTCTTAGCCAGAGGCGAGGCATTAACTGCAGAAAACCAACGTGAAAACATTAAGAAATCGGCTGAAAGTATCGCAAAAATTGCCCAGCAGCACGAGATTGTTATCGTGCACGGCAATGGTCCTCAAGTTGGGCTGTTGATGGAGCAAAATGCGGCTTACCAAGAGTATTCACCAGAAACGACCCCTTACCCAATGGACGTACTGGGTTCCCAAACTTGTGGCATGGTTGGCTACATGCTTCAGCAAGAGCTTAAGAACGTAGACCAATCACTTAGCATTGCGACTTTGGTTACTCAGACTGAAGTTGAGGCCACTGACCCTGCATTCCAGAACCCAACTAAGTTTGTTGGCCCTGTTTATACTGAGACGCGTGCTAAAGAGATCATGGCGGCGAGTGACATGGTGTTTAAGGCTGACGGTGAATACTATCGCCGTGTGGTGCCTTCGCCTATGCCAAAAGACATCGTAGAGCTAGAGCAAATCACTACCTTGCTTAAAGCTAACAATCTGGTTATTGCTTGCGGTGGCGGCGGTGTACCTGTGTGTTTCGATAACGGCTACAGTAAAGGCGTAGAGTGCGTAATTGATAAAGACTTAACGGCAGAGCTTTTAGCAGAGAAAATCAACGCAGATCTGTTCATTATTTTGACTGATGGCTCTATCTACCGTAACTACGGCAAGGAAGACCAAGCAGAGATGAAGCAAGCGACTCCAACCGTGCTAGCTGAGTTTAATTTCCCTGCGGGCTCAATGGGGCCAAAAATCGAAGCGGTGTGTAAGTTTGTGAACAATAGCAAAGGTGATGCTGCGATCGGATCTCTGTTCGAGTTAGATAGAATTCTAACTAATGAGGCTGGAACCTTAGTAACTAAAGGCGATGGGATCGTTTACTACTAGGCAATGAAATACGCCGTAAAAAGCAAAAGGTGTCGATTGAGCAATACGCCAACGGCACCTTTCATTTATTTGCCAAGGACTATTTAATGTGGGCGTTTTGGACCGTTGCGCACTAGATCTTGGCCTGTTTGGAATACCTCTTCTGTTACCCAACGTCCTAGTACCAGTTGGTGTTTGTCGTCTAGAACGGCAACAAATCGGCGTCCGTCGCTGTTGTTGGTCGCTAGTACGACACCCGCTGCATTGGTTAGACCTAGCATGCCGCTCTCTACAGCAACTAAGAATGATTCAAGCTCGTTAAGATCAGCAATAATTCTGTCGTCATTGATCATATGGTTTATCTCTTGTTCAGTACTTTGCCTCATCGAAATCAACGATGGGTTTAATCTTTGGCGCTACTTTAACGATCATAGTGGCGAAATGCTACTCCCGAGCGTTTTCTGTTGTCCATGCTGTAACCGTTTAATCCAATTATTGACCATTCACACCCTGTTTTTCCCATTTATCGCATAGTGCTGCCAGCTTTATTCAGCAGCGTTAATCTTCCAACATCGAAACAGGCAGGGAACATTCACATGAAAACAGTAAAGTTAGTTAGTCTATTTAGCCTTGGTTTATTGGTCACATCTAATGCGTTTGCCGCACCGAGTGAGTCGTTGATTGCGGAATACAATCTTGCAGCTCAAGGCGATGAAGACAAGGTAGAACAAGTCTACCACCAGCTCGATACGCAAATTGCTCAGCAAGGGGCCGATCCGTTGAGTTTAGTCTACTTGGGCAGCACACAAACTTTAATGGGCCGTGATGCTTTTATGCCGTGGAATAAGATGAAGTACACCGAGCAAGGGTTGGCAACCATTAGCAAGGGATTAGATCTATTAAATCAGCAACAGACGCCAATCGAGCAGCAAGAATTTCGTCAAGGTTTACCTGAGTCGCTACTGGCTAAGTCGATTGCAGGCACAACATTTACCTCTTTGCCTGACATGTTTAACCACTTTGAGCGTGGTTATGACATCTTTCTAGACCTTCTTGCTGATGAGTCATTTACTCAGCAACATTATGACGCTATTTCATGGGTTTATATCTACGCAATCCAAGCGGCGCTGCGCGCAGATGATAAACCGCAAGCGGATGAATGGCTAAAGCAGATGCAACAACGTAATGCGAATCATCCAATGACAGTTCAAGCGCAAACCATTATAGACTCAGCGGCTTAAGGTGGCATTATGATTGTTTTTGAGCAAGTAAGTAAGACCTATCAAGTAGGTCATCAGCAGGTTGATGCGCTTAAGCAGGTCAGTGGAGAAATCACTAAGGGTGAGATGGTGGCACTGTGCGGCCCGTCAGGTTCAGGCAAAAGTACGTTACTGAATATTCTTGGCCTGCTTGATATGGACTATCTGGGCAAGATTGAGCTTAATGGCATGGCTTACCCAAAAGACACCATCAAAGCAGCGCAAATGCGCCGTAGCCAGCTTGGTTTCGTTTTCCAAAAGTTTAACTTAATACCGGTTATGACCGCATGGGAAAACGTCGCCTATCCCTTGATGCTTAATGGCTGTTCTCTGCAAGAGCAGAAGCTCAAAGCGCTGGAGATCTTAGATAGAGTCGGCCTCAAAAGCTTTGCCGAGCATAGACCGGATAACCTATCTGGTGGTCAGCAGCAACGTGTCGCTATTGCGCGCGCGCTCGTTCACAAGCCACAAATGGTGATTGCTGATGAACCAACTGCCAGTTTAGATAGTCACACGGCTGCCGTGGTGGTGGAGTTAATGAAAAGCCTTGGCCATGAACTTGGAACCACGTTTATTGTTGCGACTCATGACCCTCGTATGGCACGTCACTGTGACCGAAGTATCGACCTGTTAGATGGCGCGATTAATCAGGAGGCGATGAAATGGGCAAGTTAATTCCACTCTCGTTGCGGATTGCGTATCTCAACCTGTACCGTAACAAGCGCCGCAGTCTGCTCTCTGTGTTGATCATCGCCATTGCGATTTTTGCACTCACTTCAGCGGGCGGCTTTGGTTTGTATACCTATGACTCATTGAAAGAATCAACCGCGAGAGATACTGGGCATCTAACCTTAAGTCAGCCAGGCTATTTTGAGATAGACGAAGAGATGCCACTAGCGAACGGTATTGCTGACAGTAGTCTGATTACTCAGCAGCTAATCGCCAATGAAAAGGTGCGTGGCGTACAACCGAGAATTGAGTTTACTGGTTTGGCTTCGAATGGCAGTAAATCGACCATTTTTGTCGGTACTGGCGTCAATGAACGCGAGTTTGACATGAAAGGGCCGTTCTTAGATGTGCGTGAAGGAAAGACCTTATCGAGCATTCAGTCTTCGCGCTATGACCCGAGCGAGCCTGAAGTGATGCTCGGTGTAGATTTAGCGCGCAACCTTAATGTGTCTACTGGAGATTGGATAACCTTACTGGCGACGACTAGTGATGGAGCGCTTAACGCTTATGACTACAAGGTGCGTGGTATCTACTCGACAGGCGTACCTGAACTCGATAAGCGTCAACTTTACCTGCATATTCAATCAGCACAAGAGCTACTGAGTAGCGACAAAGTCAGTACTTTATCTGTGTTCTTGTTTGATACCGAGCAGACATTGGCGATGAAAAACTGGGTCGAGGATAAGCTCGCGAGTGTCGATCTTAAACAACCCATCGAGGTGACTCCTTGGCAAGAGCGGGCGTTTTTCTATACCAAGGTTAAGGATCTCTATGACCGCATCTTTGGCATCATGGGAGCAGTCATGGCGCTTGTGGTGTTTGTTGCCTTGTTTAACACCATGACGATGTCGGTGACCGAGCGCACCAGAGAGATTGGTACTTTGTCTGCGCTTGGCACTTATCCTCGTGAAATCGTCTCAGGGTTTGTGCGCGAATCGGCGCTACTCGCTGTAATCGGTTCGGTGATTGGTGGGGTACTGAGTTTGGTCGTGAGCTTATTGCTCATGGTTGTCGAGGTGCAAATGCCGCCACCTCCGGGTCGAACGGAAGGTTACCCGCTCAATATCTATTTTTCGCCAGAGTTGCTCGCTGCGACAACATTGGGAGTTTTGATTATTTGCGTGTTAGCGGCTTGGTTGTCGGCATCAAAAGGCGTCAAGAAGCCAATTACGGAGGCACTGATTTATGTTTAACGGTTTAAAGAAGGTTCTATTGGCAACTGTGGTCGGCTTCATTGCTTTGCCTGCGGTGGCAGATGATGTTGCGAGTATGGTCAAGAATGCTGACCGTTATCGCCTTGATAGCAGCGCAGCTAAAGTGGTCTCGTTAGTGAGCTTGTACGAAAACGAACAGCTAGATAAAACCCGTGAGTACAACGTCTATACCCGTGAAAATCGCGAGTCTTTGGTGCTGTTTAAATCTCAAGTTGAGGCAGGACAAAAGATGTTGATGCTCGGTGATAATTACTGGTTGCTGATGCCTAAGAGTCGTCGCCCAATCCGAATTACCCCGATGCAAAAGCTACTCGGTGAGGCCTCAGTTGGCGATATTTCAACCCTGACTTGGAGTGAAGATTACCACGCCACTTTTGTCCAACCAGACCAACTAACGCTTGGCGAGCAATCGCTAGCGGTGAACCATTTACGCTTAAGAGCCACCACCAAAGGTGCCAGCTACGCCAAAATCGAACTTTGGTTAGATGAGAGCAATGATTTCCCAGTCAAAGCGGATCTCTACTTGCGCTCTGGCAAGTTAGCCAAACAAGCGTTGTTCACCAAAGGTGAGCGTGAAGGAGAGTTGAGAGTGGTCGCTATGACACTGCTTGATCAAATTCAGCCAGCGAAAAAGACGGTAATTGAGTACAAGCAGGTCACACCGTTTGAGCTAGAAGATAAGTACTACAATCCCGCTTATTTAACCCGTAATGCGTTGTCGGAGTTGTAAATGAAACCAAGCCTAACGTTATTGATCGCAATAGGGCTGGTTGCGCCTTGCGTGGCGGATGAAATCAGTTTTGATTGGGACTACACCTTGAGTGCTAACACCAATTCACACCGTGACTCAGACTTACTTGGCGAAGCTGAGAGAAGTCGCACTGAAACGGTTGATGCCCTAATAGATTTGCAACTGCAAGGGTATGGCTTCACGGGTCTGCTTGCGGCGAAAGGTAGCAAGTTGTATAGCTCAGACTCATCTCAATCATTTGATGGTGACCTGATTGCCCAGGAGCTATTTTGGCAAGGCGGTATCGATCTTTTCAACACGCCGGTTGACCTAACTCTTGGCAAAGTCCGCCTTGATTGGGGCGTGGGGTACGGATATCGTCCGCTGGATGTATTCAAGCCCTATCGCAGAAACCCGGTCGGTATTCAAGTTGAAGAGGGAACGGGCGTTGCTATGGCGTCATACTTCGATATGTCGGGTGAGTGGAGTTTGGTCTATAGCGACTCTTCTTGGACTCAGCAACAAGGCAGCCAATTAGAAGAGGCTTCTGAGCAGCAGGGCTTGGGTATTCGTAGGTATGCGCTGTGGGGAGATAGTGAATGGCAACTGCTGGGTTACTATGATGACGTTCGTCAGGGGCTGCTTGGCGGCTCATTTGTTACCGTACTCGATGATGCTTGGTCGATACACGCTTCGGCACTGTATCAGCGTAAGTACAACCGCTACGTTCAGAGTACAGTGAATCAGCCGGTCGAGCTGGATAAACAGCGCGATGGTTATCAGGGGCTTATTGGCCTGAACTGGGCAAATGCAGTGGGCAATAACATCATTTTAGAGTATTGGTATGACAGTCGCAGTTGGAGCAAAGGAGAGTGGGAGAACGCATATGCGAGTGTCGATACCCTTTCTCAAAACCCTGCGTTGGTACCGCTTGGCTCGTCTTACGCCCAAGGGTTAAATCATGCCAATCTGGTTCAGCATAACATTATGTTCCACTGGTCATTAGATTCGTCGAGTTGGAGTCAGTGGTCTTGGTCAAACAAGCTGCTTTGGCTCGACAATTTAACCCCCACTTTTGATTTGCTTTACTCGCCACAAGATCAAGGTGTGATTGCTACTCAGTGGTTAGACTATCGAGTCTATGACTCAGGCTCTGCATCGTTTTCTGCTGAACTCGCTGCTCGTTTTATGACGGGGGACGATGAGTCGGTGTATGCAAATTTGTCAGATAAGCGTATGATTTTTCTTAATCTAAAAGGAAGGTTTTGATGTCTGGATTTACATTGGATCGACGCAATGCCATCAGCAGCTTTGGTTATACGACCGTTTTTTGTGCAGTAATTGCTGTTGTCACGCAAACTATTTGGCCAGATCCGTACTGGAGACATTTAGTGATCAGCTTAGGCTATGGTTATAGCTCAGTGGCGAGTTCACTTATCATCAGCCGTTTGTGGCCCCAGTTGAGTAACCCTGTCGTGACAGCCATGTCTCTCTTTTGTGCCATGGTGTTGGGAACGTTTAACGCTTATCTTTGGCTCAGTCGCTACGATGACTTCAGTGACTTTACCCAGATGAAATCTGTCGCCATTCTTGGGTTTATCTTTTCCGTGACCTGCTTCTTTTATTTCTATACTCATGAGCAGAAACTTCTTGCACAGAAAGAGTTGGAGAAGGCCAAACGTATTCAATCTGAGCAAGAGAAAGCGCTCGTGCTCAGTCAACTTCGTCAACTACAAAGCCAAATTGAACCGCATTTCTTGTTTAATACTCTCGCTAACGTTAATGCGCTGATTAGCCATGATCCAAAAACGGCGCAGCATATGTTAGAGAAGTTGACGGAGTTACTGCGCGGTACGCTGAAAAACTCTCGCCAAGCTATGTCGACCTTAGGCAATGAACTTGAGCTAATTGACGCCTATCTAGCGATTCAGCAGATCCGAATGGGGCAAAGGTTGAGCTATCAGATTGACAGAGATTCTGGTGTAGGATTTGCGAATGCTGCCCAGAGTAGTGGTCATGGAATAGGTTTAGAGAACACGTGCGAGCGATTGAAAGCCCTTTATGGTACTGATGCTAGCCTGACGATTAAGCAGGCTGTTTCGGGCGGCGTTCAAGCGGTAATTAGTGTTCCGCTAGATAAATTAGAGGCGCGATAGGAAGGTTAAATGACGATCAAGGAGTACAGTGCGGTTATCGCCGATGATGAACCTTTGTTGAGGCATCATCTCAATAAGATGCTTGCCGATTGCTGGCCGCAATTGAATATCGTCGGTCAAGCGAGCAATGGTCAAGAAGCCTTGGATATGATCGAGCGCTTTGCACCAAATATCGTCTTTCTTGATATTAAAATGCCACAAATGGATGGCATGGCAGCGGCGCGAGTAATGGCCAAAAGCTCGAGTTCTACACAGGTCGTTTTCGTCACCGCCTATGATGAGTATGCCTTGCAAGCATTCGAAGCCAATGCAATCGACTATCTTCTCAAGCCTCTGTCTGAACAGCGTTTAGAGCAGTGTATCACTAAGATAAAACAACGTTTTGAGAGTTCCGCTCAACCCGCACAACCGGATATGGTGGCCTTGCTCGATCAGATCCAACAACTTGGCCATCAATCACAACCCAATTACTTGAATTGGATTAGAGCGAGCAAGGGTGAAGATATCCACGTGATTTCTATTGCTGATGTGCTCTATTTTAAGGCTGAAGATAAGTACGTGTCGGTGTTCACCAAGGAAGAGGGAAGAACCGTTGAATACCTGCTTAGGACTTCGCTAAAAGAGTTGATTCAACAACTCGACCCGAATAATTTTTGGCAAATACATCGCTCTACCATAGTGAATGTTTCAGCGGTCGAGAAGGTCAAAAAAATCATCACCGGAAAAATGGAGGTGATTATCGGTGACGTCAAACTTCCCGTCAGTCGAGCGATGCAGAACCAATTTACCAGTTTATGGTGATAGGAATATCAATTTGCTGTGCCATTTATGGTGAAAAATCATAGGGAAGGGTTATGCTTAAAGCTATTAAGGGTTCTCTGGAGCAATATTGATGGCCGAAAACAAACTCTACTATGTTTATGATCCTATGTGTGCCTGGTGCTGGGGTTACAAACCCGTTTGGCAACAGATCTGCCAGATCTTAGAGGGTAAGATTGAAATCCAGTATGTGCTCGGAGGACTCGCTCCAGACTCAGATACCCCGATGCCGAAAGAGATGCAGCAGCAAATTGCCTCGTACTGGAGAAGAATTGAAGAGTATTTGGGCACCCAATTTAACTACGATTTTTGGACCAACAACGTACCAAGGCGCTCGACTTATCCGGCGTGCCGAGCTGTGTTGGCTGCTCGTAAACAGAGCGCAGAGAAGCAGATGCTCACTGCGATTCAGACTGCTTACTATTTAGAGGCGAGAAACCCGAGCGATAGCGATGTGTTGATCGACCTTGCTGATAGCATTGGGCTTGATGCGACACGTTTTGAATCCGACTACGGTTCGGTCACGTTGAATCAAGAGTTTATGCATGAGCTCGATTTTGCCCGTAGTATTGGTGGTAATAGTTTCCCGTCGTTATTTTTTGAATCGACGGCAGGTATTATAGAGCTTCAGGTTGATTACCAATCGGCGCAAACTACGATAGGTCAGATAGAACAACTTATCTAGCTAAAAAACACCGAGCCGAAGCTCGGTGTTGTGTTATTAGAAGGGATCTTAAACCTCTACAGTCAATAGTCGACTTGCGCGTGGTGGAATTGAAACATTTAACCAGCCGTTAGAGGCGTTGAATCGTTCTCCACAAATCTGACCGACTAACGCTTGGTCGAGAATATCTGCTCGCCATACTGGAAGTTTGCGGTGCAGAGTCTTCTCGCTCAGGTTGAATGCACACAACACAGTGTCAGTGCTTAGTTTACGGGCAAATACAAAACACTCCTCATCGTGGTGGATAGGGATGTAGTCGCCGCTTTGCAATGCAGGGTGAGCTTTTCTCAGCGCTATAAGATTCTTAAACCAATCAAGGTATTCGGAGTTCTCTACCTGATCCCAAGGCATAGTGCGGCGGTTGTCAGGGTCATGGCTGCCCTTCATTCCAAGCTCAGTGCCGTAGTAGATGCAGGGGGTACCCACATAGCTAAACAGCAGCACGCTGGCGAGTTTAAACAGGCGCGGATCGTGTTTGACCAACTCAAGGAAGCGCGCAGTGTCATGGCTATCAAGCTGGTTGAGCTGGGCTAGCTGATTTTGCCACGGCAGTTTGGCTCGCGCTTCTGCTTGCCAATCAATGAACTCACTAATACTGACGTCGATTGGGTCAAACGCAATATCCAGTTTAGCTAATAAGGCTCTTACTGGATGGGCAAAACCGTAGTAGTTCATTGCGCCATCCTCTTGATCTCCTTGCAGCCATTGAGTCGCTTCAAAGAAATGTTCTCCAAGCACGTAGCAATCTGGATTGACTTGCTTAGCGGAATCGCGAAATGCCTTAACGTAATGGGCGTTATTGGTCGCACCTTCTCCTTCGCCAAGCATGTGAATCACATCAAATCGCCATGCGTCGATCTTATAGGGTTCTCGCAGCCAGTGTTTAATGACAGCATCATCGCTTGCATAAATGTAGTCTTTCACTTGTTGGTTGCGGAAGTTGAGCACGGGTAGAGAGCGACTTCCTTTCCAGCATACATAGTCTTGGCTATCGCCATTGAAGAAGTAGTAATCTCGATAGGGTGATGTCGGTGACTGATATGCGCCAACCCCCTCTTGTAGTCCTTGCAAGTTAAACCACGGGTGTTCGGTAGAGGTATGGTTGAACACCGCATCAAGCATGATTTTCATGCCACGATCACGCAGTTGCTGGCAAAGGTCGGCAAAGTGCTCATTGGTACCAAGATGTGGGTCAACTTCTAGGTAGTTTGAGGTATCGTACTTGTGGTTACTCGGCGCAGTAAATATTGGGTTGAGATATAGCGCACTCACGCCCAATTGCTGCAAATAGTCAAGTTTGCTTTCCACGCCATACAGGTCGCCACCGTAAAACTCGCATCCACCATTGCCATTGTGGGAGTCTACCGGTTCTCCCCATTGTTTGGTTACCACAGGTTTAGTGCCGCCAGACACCTTGTATTCCCCCTCAGTTACGCTGATTTCAGGTTTGCCATTGCAAAAACGATCCGGGAATATCTGGTAGAAGACCTGTTGCTCGACCCATGATGGTGGGCGATCGGCAATGTTGTACTTGAAGTGGGTCTCTTTGGGTGGGATACGTGTCGAAACACCTTTGGCATCGAGCCAGTACTGCTTGGTTTCAGTTAGCAGTTTAAATACATAGTGAGTGATGTCGCGGTCATGGTTGACAGAAAAGTCGGCTTGCCAGAAATTAAGATGCTTGCCACTTTTTGTCAGGGTCATCTCGACCAAGTACTCTTCATTATCGGGCTCGTGACGCACCATGACTTTATCAAAAGCCATCGATTTTTCTGTCACCAAAGTCACTGATAAAGTGTCGTCTTTAATGGTTAGCCAGTCATGAGATTGACCGTGATAAATAAATGGAAGTGACTTCATCTTAACCTCTGCATTGCTTGAGATTGTCTAAACATAGGAAATGCGTTGCCAATGGGGCAAGGTCAATTTCAATTCGTGCTTGTTGCTGCTCAACGTTGAGCGTGTATGTTCGTTGGTTAAGCTTATCTGCTAATGGATAGTTGCCGTCACTAAGCTGCCACAATTGAATCAGATGTTCTGGGATGATTAGCTCTATACGCTTGGAGTGTTGGTCGCTAAAGTTGGTCGCAATGACGATAACTTGCTCGTCGTCGGAACGCGCGAAGGCGTAGAGTTTGTCTTGCAACTCTGCGAAATTATCGAAGTTAGCAGCATACAAATCATGGTACTTTCCGCAT
>NZ_JATABG010000102.1:0-12432 GCF_036533755.1 Vibrio sp. M260118
CCCGACAAGTTAGGCATGCTTGAGAAGTAACTAAAAAAACGCTGCTGCGCGACATCATGTCCGTAAAATGCAGAGACTTTCCAGCGATTATCAACATCATAACTCAGCTGAGTCTGTGCGGTGAGTATCTCTTCACCTTGGCAGCGATACGACGAAACACGAGACGCGATGACATTAAACTTCGGCTATCGCTTCTAACTTCACGCTTTGTGCGCCTGGCTTAGCCCCTACTGAGCTGGGCGCCCTCCTGTTTCGATTGGGCAGTTAATACAGAGAATTATCTTAGTAAGATGATAGCCCGAACCCAATGGGTAATCGAGCCAAGGTCACAAACTAGAGGGTCTCGCCAAAGTAAAACTGAGTGTCGAGATCAATACATCGTTGCTCGATTTTGGCTAAAGGGTCGGTAATTCGCTGCATAAGATGCTCAGCAGCAATTTTGCCTATCTCTTCTCGGGGGGTTATCACGGTAGCGAGTGTCGGTTTGATCACCGTTGATATGTTGTGGCCGTGAAACCCGACGATAGAGATGTGCTTTGGCACATCCACATTCTGCCGTTGACACTCATACAGCGCACCAATCGCGATGTCGTCGTTGGTGCAAATAATGCCGTCCACCTCAGGATACTCGGCTAACATGTTTTTCATCAGCGTGGCGCCAAGGGTGTAAGACGACGACTCCATGGTGGTGATCACCAGCGGTTTTAGGCCTTGTCCTGCCATGGCCTGTTCGTAGCCTTGGATTTTTTGTTTGGTACGCTCATCCATTCGTGCTGCCAGATAAGCAATCCGCTTACGCCCTCTATTGATAAGCGCTTTGGTGGCGTTTTCGCTGGCTTTGATATTGTCAAAACCGACCGCTTGCTGAAGTGGCGGTGACACCGAGTCCATGATCTCGACTATCGGAATACCAGATGCATTGAGAATCTTCTTCGAGCGCTCGGTGTGATAGCTCTCTGACAAAATGATGCCATCGACATTGTAACCAAGTAGCGTCTCAATACGTTTTTCTTCAACATGTTTACCGTAACCATAGTGAGCAATCATCGCCTGATAGCCGTTGGGCTCGATCACACCCTCAATGCCACGTAGCACCTCATCAAATACTTGGTTGGTCAAGGACGGAAGCAGCACACCAATGGAATAGCTTTTCGCTTTAGAGAGGATGTCTGGGGCGCGATTCGGCACGTAGCCAAGCTCTTTGACTACTTCGTCAATTTTTACACCTACTGCTGCTGAGACCTTGCTCGGATCTCTAAGGAAGCGGCTTACTGTCATCTTAGTGACACCAACGCGATCAGCGATGTCTTGTAGGGTCGGTCTCTGTTTTTTCTGAATCATAGGGCATCAAAATGAGATTAGGGACAGGCTGCAGCCATTTACTGCTAAGTAAAGCCTCAAACGAAGTATGGTTTGGATTACTTCGACGCTGCGGCAATGGCTTCTTTGGTCAATTGAGTAATACGAGCCCAGTCTTTGTTTGCAATCGCATCCGCTGGGATCATCCAAGTCCCGCCTACAGTTTTGACACAAGAAAGCGCTTGGTATTGCGCCATGTTTTCCGCATTCACACCTCCCGTCGGACAGAAGCTGACTTGAGGAAGCGGCGCTGAAATCGCTTTTAACGCCTTGGCACCGCCATTGGCCTCTGCAGGGAAGAATTTGAGGTGGTCATAACCCAAATCCATCGCTTCCATGATCTCTGTTGGTGTTGAAACACCCGGAATCAAGGTCACAGACTGGCTGGCTGCATGTTTGAGCAGACGCGCAGGAGCTCCTGGCGAGATAACAAACTTAGCGCCAGCTTCAACAACCGCATCATACTGTTCTGGGGTCAAAACCGTGCCTGCCCCAACCATGGACTCAGGCATCGCTTGGGCAATAGCGCGAATCGACTCGATCGCCGCATCGGTGCGCAAGGTGATTTCAAAAACGTTTATCCCGCCTTCCGCTAGTGCTTTAGCCAGCGGAATGGCATCTTCGACATGCTCGATAACCATCACGGGTACGATAGGCGAAGTCGCAAATACTTGCTTTGGAGAGTATGACCAATTCATTTTAAATCCTGATTCAACAATTGTTTCAGTTAGTTATAAAGGCAAAGCCCGCTAAAATACAGTGGCGCCCTGCTCTGCGCTAGAAATTGCGTGACGAAAAACACTAAACAGCTCTCTGCCACTGCCAATATGACTTTGTTCGAGTTGAGGCTCGACAGGTGCTCTGTGCTCGATAGCTTCCAGCACATTGACTTGACCTGTTAGCCCATCCACTTCAATCATGTCGCCATCTTTCACTTTGGCGAGCAGCCCACCGCGAGCGGCTTCTGGTGTCATATGGATAACAGCAGGCACCTTGCCGGATGCTCCGGACAATCGACCATCGGTGAGCAGCGCGACGTTTAATCCTTGCTTCATAAGGTTGCCCATGATGGGCATCAGCTTATGCAGCTCAGGCATACCGTTTGCTGCAGGCCCATTAAAGCGCACCACAATGACACCATCTTGGATCAATAAACCTTGCTTGTAGGCGGCTTCAACATCGTGCTGAGAATCAAACACCATAGCCGGCGCAACGACTCTTTGATGCGCCTTGGCAACGGCGCTGACTTTCATTACCCCGCGTCCCAAATTACCACTTAGCACTTTAAGCCCCCCGACGTCACTAAAACTCTGACCTGGCAAGGCAAGCACTTGGCTATCGATACTCGGCTTGGCCGCAGTAAACTGAAGCTCTCCTTGAGTATCTAAGTAAGGCGTGGTGAGATAATCTTCCATGCACCCATAAACAGGGTTCGCATCCATAAAAATCAGACCGCGCTGGTTCAAACCGGCCAATAGTGTAGGAACGCCGCCAGCCTTTTGAAATGCGTTAATATCAGCATCACCATTGGGATACATTTTCACCAGCAATGGCACAACCTGAGAAAGCTTATCCAAGTCATCCCATGTTACTAACCAGCCTGCCGCTTTCGCCACCGCAACTAAATGAATGGTGTGGTTGGTGCTGCCCCCTGACGCAAGTAACGCCACCAAACCGTTGATCACCGATTTCTCATCCAGCACCACTCCGAGGGCTTTGTGACTGCGCGAATGAGCACTGATAGAAGCAATATATTGAGCGGTCTTCTCAGTGAGTTTATCGCGCAACGGATCATTGGGTGATATGAAAGCCGAGCCTGGAAGCATCAATCCCATTGCCTCGAACACCAATTGATTAGTATTGGCGGTGCCAAAGAAGGTGCAAGTGCCCGCGGAATGGTACGCTTTGCACTCGACAGCGAGTAGCGCCGCTTTGTCGGCTTTTCCTGCCACGTAATTTTGCCGTGTCGCCACCTTTTCATCATTGCTGATGCCAGTAGCCATTGGCCCTGACGGAGCAAATGCGGTCGGTAAATGACCAAACGCCAGCGCCCCCATCAGTTGTCCTGGGGCAATTTTGTCACACACTCCGAGTAGCAGAGTGCCATCAAAGGTATTATGGCTGAGTGAAAGTGCGGTTGACTGCGCAATCAAGTCACGAGAGAACAGTGACAGTTCCATCCCTTGATAACCTTGGGTAATACCATCACACATCGCAGGCACGCCCCCTGCCACTTGAGCCGTGTTACCCAATTCGGCTAGCGCCCGTTTTATCCGTTCTGGATAGTCGCGGTATGGCTGATGCGCACTCACCATATCGTTGTATGCCGTCACGATGGCGAGATTGCTTTTGGTGAAATCGAGAATAGACAGCTTTTCTTGCTCTGTCGCCGCCGCAACCGTATGAGCCAAGTTACCACAAGCTAGCCCAGCACGAGTTTTCCCTTGTTTGGCTGAACGCTCAAGCTTGTCCAAATAGATCTTACGACTGGTTGTGCTTCGCTGAGTGATGTTGTGTGCCACTTCGGCAATGACGCTGTTAATCTTCATGATAAGTTACCGATGGGCAGTTTACGCCGCCCATTTTCTGTCAAATCCTAGACAGGATGTCTTGAGTAATTTCTTCAGGGGTTTGCTTTATATCGATGTGCATGGCCTCGCTTTCTGAAGGCTCGACCAAGGTGTCAAACTGGCTCTCTAACATAGCAACGCCTTTGAAATAGTGTCCTTGTCGCGCTTTGTGCCTTGACCATATGGTCTCGAAATCTCCTTTCAGATAGCAAAAACGCAATTCTTCACAGCCATTGCGTAAAATGGCTCGATATTCGGGTTTCAGTGCGGAGCATGCCACCACCAGCTCGTCCTCTGTCTTTAACAGCTCATTAAGCCGCAATAACCAAGACTCACGATCCTCATCCGTTAGTGGGATGCCACTTTGCATTTTCTGCACACTAGCTGGTGAGTGATAATCATCGCCATCAAAAAACGGAATGTTTAGCGCCTTAGCAAGTGACTCACCGATTGATGACTTCCCGCACCCGGAAACGCCCATAACGATGTACTTCTTTTTCATACTTATTATCTCTATCAACGCTGTCGAACCCACTTACTTCCACCACAGAGCAAGCTCTGGGAAAATAATCACCAAGGCCAAAACCGAAACCTGCAACCCAATGAACGGAAGTAGCGAGCTGAAGATCTCACCTAGGCTGATATCCTTTGGCGCAACTGATTTTAAATAGAAGGCCGCAGGGCCAAAAGGTGGTGACAAGAAAGCCACTTGCATGTTCAAGCAGAACACCACGCCGAACCAAATTGGGTCCATACCTAAACTGGTAATAATCGGAACGAAGATAGGCATAGTAAGCAGTGCGACCCCAACCCAATCAAGGAACATACCGAGCACAAATAGAATCACCATCATGATCAGCAGGGTTGTCATCGCATTCCCGCCACTGAGTGCCAGAATGGTCTGCTCAACAAAGTTGATACCGCCCATGAGGTTGTAAACACCCACCAGTGCTGACGCGCCGATACCAATCCACATAATCATGCCGCAAGTACGCATGGTCGCGATGGTAGACTCTTTGACCATATTCCAGCTGAGTTCACCGCGAATAGCTGCGCTCACTGCGATACCAACAACGCCAAGTGCTGAAGCTTCAGTGACCGATGCGACGCCGGTGTAAATACTGCCCAGGACAGTCGCAACCGACAGCAACGGAAAGAACAGCGCTTTGAGATAACTTGGGTGCTCTTTGGCATCTTCCTCTAACTCTTCAGCAGACGGTAACGGCGCCAAGCTCGGGTTTAACTTACAACGAATCAGTACGTAAGCGATGTAAAACAGCGCTAGAATGAACGCAGGTAAAAACGAAGCTTTAAATAGATCACCAATGGAAACCGATGCGGAAAGACCATAAATGATCAGTACGATACTCGGCGGCAACATGGTTCCAAGTGCGCCCCCCGCACAAGTGGTACCAATCGCCAATTTGCGGTTATAGCCAAGACGAAGCATTTGCGGCAGCGCCAGAATGCCCAGCAATACAGTTTCTCCACCAATTACTCCCGACATCGAAGCGAGGATGACGGCGACAATTAGAGTTTGAACTGCGACACCACCGCGGACTTTACGTCCAACACTCTTCATCGCATCGAACAGATCTCTTGCGATTCCTGAGCGATCAAGTAACGCTGCCATTAACACAAACATAGGCACAGCGAGAAACACATAGCCGTTAACGAAGCTATAGATTCGGCTGGTGATCAATGGAAGCGCATCAACCCCGAACCAGCCAAGGGTGAAAACGAGCGCCACAAGGCCCGTTACGAAAGCGAGCTGCATACCGGTTAGCAACAAGCCGATCATCAAAGCAAGCATCAGTAAGCTGCCGTATGCGATGCCAATCGAAGAGAGCTCACCTGCGATCACATAGGTGGCTAACCAAGCTAAAGCGGCTAAGACAACGGCCCCACCAGCAAAGAAGACGATACGTAGACGGTTATCTGATTCGGCTTTAGCAGAAGATAAATTAAGCATTATTCTCTTCCTTTAGTTGTTTGACTTCACTAATCAGATGCAGAACAAACTGAATAAACATCAAGCTAACGGTTAAAAGGATTAATCCCTTAAGCAATGCAGGAAAAGCTGGATCCCAAGCGGTTCCTGAAGTCTCTAACCTGAGTTCTCCCCAAGGCGCAAACCATGAGCTGTTGACCATTTGCCACGCCGCATAGATGAGTAGACCACTAAATAGCAATCCCGCTAAATGGTGAAAAATATTGAGGTAATGTTTGGTTCGCTGCGAAACCGAATCATAGATAAGTACCACTCGTACGTGCTTATCGGTCGCAAGCGCGTACGCACCACCAATCACAAATAGCGAGCCGCCGATAAACGAAGCCGTTTCGTGAACCCAGATGGTTGGTGCGTCAAAAACGTAGCGGCTCACAACTTCGTAAAATGAAATGATGACAGTGAAAGCAAACAGTAAGCTAAGTATCTCGCTCACCTTAGTAATGGCTTTGTCTAAGATGTTGCTGGGCATTTCAGCCACTTTTGTGTCTGAGTTTTTCATAGTGCTGTTCCAGAATGAAGGGAGGCGAGAATCACCTCCCTAAACGGTGTGGCTTATAGCAGACCTGCACCTTTTAGATAGGTCGTAATCGAGTCATACACTTTTTGCGCGTTTGGCGAACGCTGAGCATATTTTTCCCACTCACCCATCGCGATTTGACGGAATTTCTTACGCTCTTCTTGCGACCAGTCATGAATCGTAATGTCTGGGTTTGCCTGCGCCTCTTTCACTGCTGCTTGATCAGCAATACGCAATTGTGTGGTGATGTCTTGCGCAAAATCACGCACTGATACTGTCATGATCTCTTGTAGATCGGCTGGCAGTTTGTCCCATTTTTTCTGGCTCATTGAAATATCAATGGTAGGTAACGAGTGGAAACCTGGCTGAACCGGGTGCATCGCAATATCATTCATGCCAGCACTGTGGTTGGTCGAGAAAACCGTGTAGTCAGCCGCATCAATCACGCCCTTGCTCAGGCCAGTGAAAACCTCAGAGCCCGGTAAGTTAACAGGTGTCGCGCCGGCAGCAGCAAACACTTGCTGAACAAGACCTTCTGGTGCTCGAAGTTTTAACCCTTTAAGGTCATCGACACCATTAAGTGGCACCTTAGAAACGAACGATTCAACACCTGTGGTCGAGCCACCGATATACTTGACACCGTAAGGGGCATATAGCTCAGTCATCAGCTCATAACCACCGCCGTAGTTGATGTACTCAAGCAGTTGTCGTGTATCAGACCAAGCACCAACCATGTTACCGATCAGACCGAACGCAGGATCTTTGCCTGAGAAATAGCCAGTCGCAGTAATGTGGCCGTCGAGGACGCCCATTTTGATTGCGTCGAGTGTTTCAGTGTGTTTAACCACCGCTCCGACTGGAAGTAAGTCGATTTCAATCCGACCGGCAGACATTTTTTCTACAGTCTCCGCCCACTCTTTTTGTACTTGATAGTTTTTATCTCCAGATGGATCACTCGACTGAAACTTGAAGTTGAAATCAGCCGCAAGTGCAGACGTGGATAGTAGAGTGGTAGCGACAGCGATAGATAGGGTTTTGAGGGTATTGTTCATGAGTAGATCCTTTGCTCTCTTTTATTTTTAGTCATATGTTACCGGAAACAATAATAATGTTATCGGTAACATTGGGTAACATCTAAGAGACGGATCACAATCGAGCAAAAAACGGGCAAGCGAGTAATTTAGTATAATGAGGCTAGATACGTGATGCTCTGCGAGAATCAAACCTGCGTAACAAATCACTGCACCCTAAGTACCACTCGCCTTCACCTTGACACCTTTCCATCGACATTTTTTTCACATTGCTGCTGCGATACTGGCCATCAACCAATACCAATAAACTAACTATTAGGCCTATCGTTGATGACAAGTTTAAAAATTCTGCCTTCTCGTCGAATTCCAATGAGTATGACTACCCTCATTGTGTTGTGTGCTGTGTATTTTGGTACGGTGATGAATTACCCCGTTCTCAACACAATTTTTCAGCTCAGTGCTGATGTTTCCAACCCATTTTTCGCCTACACGGCGCCAATACTACTCACTTGTGCATTCACCATCATTTTTTCACTCTTTGCATGGCCTTACTTCTTTAAGCCATTCATGTTTTTCGTTGTGCTCACTTCAGCCGCCGCCTTGTATGCCGAGATAAACTTCCAAACACTGTTTGATTACACGATGATGGAGAGTGTTTTTGAAACCAACTCATCGGAAGTTTCTTTTTATTTCAACATGACTACGATGCTCTATTTATTGGGCTTCGGGGTTCTACCTTGTGTTTTTTTAGCGTTTGTTCGCATCACCCCTCATAGCACGCGAATGAAAGCTGTAGTGTCACGAGTGAGTCTTGTTTTTGTTGCCATTGTGGGAATCGGTCTGATTGCAGAGACGTGTTACAAAGACTATGCGTCTGTTGGTCGCAACAACCACTATTTAAATAAAATGATCATTCCGGCACACATTTACAATGGCGCAAAATATTTAAAGAAAACGTATTTTGAAACCAAACTGGAATATCAAAGTATTGGTACCGATGCTCAAATGGCGGCTGCACCTAATGGCAAGCCCACTCTCATGGTTATCGTTTTAGGCGAAACCGCCCGTGCGATGAACTTCGCTTATAATGGCTATGAACGTGACACGAACCCTTATACCAAAGAGATGGGATTAATTGCATTTCAAGATGTGTCTTCATGCGGTACATATACCGCACTCTCTGTACCGTGCATGTTCTCTAACATGACTAGAGATTCCTATGACAAACCTCGTGCTGCAGCCCAAGATAATGCCCTGGATGTCCTTCAACACGCTGGCGTCGATATATTGTGGATAGATAACGATGGTGGCGACAAAGGCGTTGCTAAGAACCTGACATACAACACGATTAACGCTTCATTAAAAAATCAGGACTGCAACGGTTCAACCTGCTTTGATGTCGCTATGCTAAAAGATGCCAAAACCTTTATTAGCAACGGCTCTCACAACAAATTACTCGTGTTACATACGATTGGAAGCCATGGCCCAACATACTGGCAACGATATCCGGACGCACACGCGCCATTCCAACCTGCATGCAACAGAAGCGATATAGAAAACTGTGATGACAATCAGATCGTTAACGTATACGACAATACTCTGGTTTACACCGACTATGTGCTGGCACAGGTTATCGAAGAATTAAAAAGCGTATCCAGTGACTACAATGTCATGATGACATACATTTCAGATCATGGTGAATCGTTAGGTGAGAGCGGCCTTTATCTTCATGGCACACCGTATCCAATTGCACCAATAGAGCAGACTCATGTTCCTTGGTTGATGTGGATGCCAGAGCAATACGCTGAGCAAAAAGGTATTAACAAGAAGTGTTTGGAGACGAAAGCACAAAACAGTAGCCTATCGCACGACAACTTATTTCATAGCTTACTGGGTTTATATGGCGTTGATACGAAAGCCCACGATCCAGAATTGGATATAACGCAAAACTGTCAGTCTATCTCTTAGCAATCATTCAAGAGTGTTTATAAAATGCAACAAAAAGTAATCATAAAGCGCACGGGTGTTCATCGTATCTTTTATACCTTCATTCATAGTTTTAATGGGTTTAAGTGGATCTGTAAAAATGAGACCGCTTTTCAACAAGAGCTGATGTTATTCATACCACTGACAGTATTCGCATTCTGGCTGAATTTACCAATAGTTCACACCCTAATGGTGATGCTGAGTATGGTGTTTGTTTTATTTGCGGAAATGGTCAACACCGCAATCGAGGCAGTCGTAGATAGAGTAAGTTTGGACTATCACGAGTTATCTGGCGTGGCTAAAAACATTGGCTCTGCTATCGTTCTCCTTAGCATGGTCTGCTCGCTTACAGTTTGGGGGACAGTATTGTATCTGCGATGAAAAAGTCCTCTGCCTAAATACTGGTATTCGAACCGTCATTTTATTAGAAATAACAGTGCCGGGTTAATTTATTCAGCGCTGTTGTTTGACATCACCTATCATCGTACCCCATTGTTCATTTCTGCTAGCCATGTTTCATTACACGAAAGCTGGTCAAGTTATTGTATAGCTCTAGATAACAGACATATCTCAAGGCGGTATTGATGGCTGGCTTGTGTAGCGCTCAAATTGGTGTGGTATAAAAAATAAGTAATGTAAGCGTGAAGATGAAAAAAATATTATTGGTTGAAGACAATCGGGAAATTGTCGGCATTTTATTTGATTACTTCGAAAGCGAAGGAGTCGTCAGAGAAGCCGGAAACGTCACTCCCATTCTTATGCTTACTGCACTTGATAACCGAGAAGATATGCTAAGTGGATTTAAGTATGGTGCCGATGAGTATGTAACCAAGCCTTTTGATCTTGAAATACTAGAAGCTCGTCTGCTTGCGCTGATAAAACGTTATCGAAGAAATGTTACCGATACTTGGCTTGAATTTGGCAGCTTGCGCATAGATCAAAAAACACATCAGGCGTACCGTGATGGAATCCGATTAACTTTAAACCCAACCACTTACGCCATCTTAGAACTGCTTTGTCAACGTGCCCCTGACGTGGTGGCAAGAGATGAAGTTATTAATATGCTTTGGCAAGACAACGAACCAGATACTGACATATTACGTAGCCACATCTACAACCTTCGTAACCAGTTAGATAAGCCATTCTCGTCTCCTATGCTAGTTACCGTGCACAAGATAGGCTTTCGTCTGGAGAATCTATAATGCGCAAAATCAGTTTATCCAGCGCTCGAACGCTAACCAGCCAATTAGCCATATTCTTCACCTCAGTCGCACTCATTATGGGCTTGGCGAGCTATATCATCTTCTATGCGGCCTTACACTGGTCAGAAGACAAGGTGGGAGAGCGACGAATTGAAATCGACAAGAATGAAGCCATACAGCGTTTTATGAATGGAGAAAGTGGAGAGATTGCCATTGATGTCTTGACTCACGCCTATGATGATATCAACTTAATTCCAGTTAGCTACCATCATTATTTAAAAGATAAGGATGAATTCGTAGGTGAAGTAGGTATTGGAACCGAATCACGAATGCTCTATTTAGGCCATTACATGAAAGATGGTGTCAAGAAACCGGTAATTTTGCTATCTGATATTAATCAGATAGAGTTCGGTCCATACGAAACCGTGTTTGCTAGCGTCATTGTCATTACCAGTATTGCCGGACTACTGATTATCTTTGGTACGCTATTGTCTCGTTTGTCTAGGCACCTCATTGCACCTCTGTATCATTTAACAAACCAGTTGACCGAACAAAGTGGTAACTCTGCCCATATATTTGATATCCCAGCCGGGGGAGCACAGGAATTCCAAATATTAGCCAACCAACTTAATACCGACAGACGAGAAATTCATAGTTTAATAAAGCGTGAACAAGCCTTTGCCCGCTATGCCAGTCATGAGCTAAGAACGCCGTTAACGATTGTAAAAGGAGCAAACAAACTCTTAGAACGCGATGGTTCAACTGAATTCCAAAAACGTCAGATCTTAAGGATTAATGAAGCGACCAGCCAAATGAGCACCATGGTAGACGCTCTTTTAGGGCTAGTGCGATATGAACGTAGTCAAGATGACGCTGTGATCAGAGAAGTCAGCCAGACAGAATTTCAAACCATCATTGACAACAATAGCTCACAAGCCATTGAAAAAAACCTTGAGATTGAACTACTTTTCCATAGTTCCCCTCACTTAAAAGCTGCACCAGCGGTCCTTAATATGGTGGTAGGTAATTTAATAAGAAATGCCATCGCGGCATCAGAACAAGGAAAAGTAGAACTTAACGTCTCTACTGAATCAATAACAGTAAAGGACAACGGACCAGGCCTTAACAACTCTCCCAATAATAACGGACATGGTTTAGGTTTATTGATCGTAGAAGATCTCTGTCATCGATACGGTTGGGAATTTTCAATAAAAAATCGAAAATCTATAGGGTGTATCGCGACCATTACTGTAAATACAGCGTAACTAAAGCAGTATCTAGCGCTTAGATTCATTCGTTGGCAGATCTATTCGCTTTAACTGAAACAAGCTTTTTATCCTCTTTACTCTTTTCCTTTCTTTTATCAAGATACATATTCTTGTCGGCTTTAGATAACGTAGATTCGATGGAAATGTAGTCATTCGGTCCGGTTTGACATATACCTATGCTTAAAGAGATATCATTTCTAATTGAATGCAGTTGTTTCCAAAGCCTGGGGACGTAATTAGAATGCGCGTCCTTCTCACCGCAGCTTGGCATGACAATAGCAAATTCGTCACCTCCCACACGAAAACACAAATCAACAGCGCGGGATATCCCACGAATACTATCTGCTACAGCAACCAACACGCTATCACCATCCTCATGACCATTGACATCATTGAAATGTTTAAAATCATCGACATCGATATAGACAATAGTTAATGGCTCATTTCGACTCTTAGTTTCTACAAACACGGGGTCAACTAACTCTTCA
>NZ_JATABG010000103.1:0-10167 GCF_036533755.1 Vibrio sp. M260118
AACTGACTGAGACAGAGAGCCGTCAGCTGATTCGCTTGCTAAAAAAATCACTCAAGTAATTTTCGAAAAGAAAAATTTTATCTATTTAGTTAGCCTTGCTAACTAGTGGTGAGAGAAATGCAAACATCCGTTTATAAACAGTTTTGGAAGTACACGATTCCAACCGTGGTCGCTATGCTGGTCAATGGTTTGTATCAGGTCGTGGATGGGATTTTTATTGGTCAATACGTGGGTGCTGATGGCCTAGCGGGAATCAATGTTGCGTGGCCGATAATTGGATCAATTCTTGGTGTGGGACTGTTGATCGGTGTTGGTACTGGCGCTTTAGTTTCTATCCGTCAAGGGGAAGGTGACGCTGAAGGTGCCAAAGGTTCATTAACGACAGGTCTTGTTCTGTTAATCGCGTTGACGCCTGTAGTTTCCGCGATTTTGTACTTTTTTGCCGATGATTTCCTTCTCTGGCAGGGAGCACAAGGTAGGGTTTATGAGTTAGGTAGTCAGTATCTGAACATCCTGGTGGCGACCAGCGTGTTTGTGCTTGGTTCAATCGCCATGCCTTTCTTACTACGTAATGATGATAGTCCTAATTTGGCGACATTCTTGATGGTGATCGGCGCGGTGATAAATATCGCTCTTGATTACTTGATGATCGCTGTGTGGGGATGGGAACTGACTGGTGCTGCACTGGCGACTGCGATAGCGCAAGCCGTCGTAACTTTATTAGGTTTTGTCTACTTCTTATCTTCAAGAGCGAGCTTGAGGCTGAAGTTCTCTCAGATGCGAGTAGACTTCTCTGTAGTACCGCAAATCTTCGCCATTGGCACATCGAGCTTTTTTATGTACGCCTATGGTTCAATGATGGTCGCGCTACATAATGCCTTGTTTTCTCAATATGGCGATCAGTTAATGATTGGTGCGTATGCGATTCTTGGCTACATCGTGACGGTCTATTACTTGACGGCAGAAGGTATTGCCAACGGTATGCAGCCTTTGGTCAGCTACAACCATGGGGCAAGAAATCAAACGAACATCCGCAAGCTACTTAAGGTTGCAATGTATAGCGCGGTACTCGTTGGTGTGGCGTTTGTCGTACTATTGAATCTGTTCCCAACCCAATTCGTGTCAGTCTTTAATAACGAAAATACACGGCTGGTGGAGTATACGGTGCTCGGTATTCGCCTACATATGTTTGCTTTGGCACTGGATGGTTTCCTTGTGGTGGCAGGAGCTTACTACCAGGCGATTAACAAGGGTACTAAAGCGATGTTTGTAACGGTCGGCAATATGTTGATTCAGCTACCCTTCCTATACATCATGCCTAAGTTGTTTGGTGTGGAGGGTATTTGGATTGCGTATCCATTATCTAATATAGCCTTGAGCATGTTAGTAATGACCATGCTGTGGAAAGATGTAAAGCGTTTCCAAGCTATAGCGGGTGAACAGGCGATTGCTTAAAAAGGGCTCAGCTGAGCCCTATGCTGTTTTTAACTAGACGTTTTTAACTTCTAGACCAGCGAGTTGGTGCCAGTAGCCATTACACTGTCTGCTTTCAAGCTGCTCTGGTTGTTGACCCTGTTCATTGGCACGGAACTGATCAACCACCGAGAAAGTATCTAAGCCAAGTGGGCTAAGGCGGACGACATCGACTAAGCCTTGCATGCTAGGCAGATCGTTAATCAAGTTGTAGCAGTAGCCAGACTGAGTTTGGATACCGTTAAGGTTAAACACCTCTTGCCCCTCCTGACTACTGACTTGGATGCCTGTTGGGTACTTGATACAGCAAGTGTCGCAATCATCTTTGGCTTTGTTTTCAGCGCGAGCCGTAAAGCAACGCGCAGAATAGGCTAGGGGTAAGTAGCCGTGACTAAATACCTCGACTTCGAACTTACCTTTAATACCAAGTTCATCACACTGGTTAAGCACGTTGCCTAGCCATTCTCGCGATAACTCCACAGGCATACACCAGCGAGTCATGCCCTGTTTTAGAAATAGGTTAAGTGTGTGAGCATTGTAGGTATTCACCGCTGGGCCAACCACAAACGGGACTTTTTTCTCTGAGGCGAGCTGAATGGCTGATACATCGTTGGCTTCAATAGCAAAGTCACCGTTGTCGATGTATTTTTTCATTATGTTAACTTCGCTCGGCGCTTCGAGCAGTGCCATTGTCGACAAAACCACTTGCTTACCTGTGCTGCTCAGCTCTTTAGCAATATCAAACCAATGGGCAGGCTTCATTTCTCGGCGCTTGGAGCAAACACTCTCACCCAGATAGACGATATCTGCTGAGCTAGATTTTGCTTGATTGTAGAAGTCTTCTACATTCTGCTTTGGCCAGAAGTATAGGAGGGGACCCAGTGCGTATTTCATGTTGTTTTCCATCGTCTCTACAACCTCTACTGCCATTTTCTGTGGTAAGCGCCAAGGGTGGTTTGAGTACCCTCTGAAACGTTTGCCAGTGTTGCATCCCAACTAGGCTCGACTTGGTAGCCCTGTGGGTTTGCTAGGTAACGATCTATAGCAGCACGCCAAGTTCGAGTGACTTGCTCTACGTAAGCAGGGCTGCGCTGACGGCCTTCGATTTTTACTGATGCCACGTTAGCGGCAAACAGCTCAGGAAGCATCGATAGGGTGTTTAAGCTGGTTGGTTCTTCAAGGGCATGGTAAGCCTTGGTTTGCTCTTCCAAATCAGCAGTGAATCGACCTTTACACAGAGTAGGGTAACCGGCGTTTTCACCTTCAC
This sequence comes from Vibrio sp. M260118, assembly GCF_036533755.1. Taxonomy (NCBI): domain Bacteria; kingdom Pseudomonadati; phylum Pseudomonadota; class Gammaproteobacteria; order Vibrionales; family Vibrionaceae; genus Vibrio; species Vibrio sp. M260118. Next base: position 2,741 of record NZ_JATABG010000103.1, read on the forward strand.
TGTAGCGATCGATTAGGATGTCATTAAGGCGCGATTCAAGCCCTTGCTCGGTCTCTTGCCAGCGAACATATTTAGCCGGAGAACACGCTCCGACAGTATTAGGTGATTCGCCAGTCATGTAAGAGGATAAGTAACAACGCCCTTCTGACATAATACATAGACTACCGAAAGCGAAGACTTCAAGCTCGACATCGCTAGTAATGTTGCGAGATAGCTGTTTAACCTGATGAATAGAGAGTACACGTGGCAAAACGACGCGTTTAACGTTGAAGTTTTGCTTATAGAAATCGATCGCCGCAACATTAGTGGCTGATGCTTGAACGGATAGGTGAAGCTCTAGCTGAGGGTATTGACGAGCCGCGTACTCAAGCACTGCGATATCGGCAACAATGAGGGCATCGACGCCACTTTGGGCCGCTCGATCTACCGCATTAGTCCATCGTTCAAAGCCACTAGGGTGAGCAAACGTATTTAGTGCAACATGGATCTTTTTGTTGTTATCGTGGACGTATTGAACCGCTTTCTCGAGTTTTTTCCCCGTGAAGTTTAAGCCGGCAAAATGGCGTGCATTGGTGTCATCTTTGAAGCCGATATACACGGCGTCTGCGCCACAATCAATCGCAGTTTTTAAAGCAGGAAGATTACCTGCTGGGCATAGGAGTTCCATCGCTCGCACCATGACTGTCTGTTATATTTGCACCGCATTTTATGAAGAATTATGAATGGCAAATTTGATATACAGCAGGTTTGCGTGATTTTCTAAGTTAAATACTCACTTGAAGTTAGTTTTTGTGGCGGCGATTTTGCGCAAATAGCTCTTCTACTTCCTGTCTTGGCTGAGGGCGGTAGAAGTGGAAGCCTTGAATGGAGTTACAATTTAAGTTTGAAAGCAAGGTCGCTTGTTGTTGAGTTTCAACACCTTCAGCAACAACGGTTAAATCAAGAGACTTACCAAGGTTGATGATGTTTTCAATGACGGTGATCTGCTTGGGCAACGTATCGATATCAGAGATAAACGCACGGTCAATTTTAAGCTCATCAATTGGAAAACGAGCTAAATAAGAGAGCGATGAATAGCCAGTACCAAAATCATCAATTGATAGGGCAAAACCTAGCTTCTTGATTGCGTTAAGCATTTGAATCGTGTGTTCACTGTCGCTCATTACCGCACTTTCAGTAAGTTCGAACGTGATGCAACTTGGGTCAAGCTCTGTAGTGCGCAGTAGCTTCTCCATATAGTCGATAAGCTTAGGATTACCGAACTGTTCTGGAGATAAGTTGATTGCGACACGTCCAGGTAAGATTCCTTGCAACTTCCAGCGCTTAACAGTGCTAAACACATCGCGCATCACTACGCGGCCGAGGTGCTCAATCAATCCTGCACGTTCCGCCACTGGAATAAACGCGCCCGGGCTAATATAGCCTTCAACGGGATGCTTCCAACGAATCAGAGCTTCAGCACCATTAATGCTGAAATCACGGGCATTAACCTTAGGCTGATACCAAACTTCTAGGCCATTTTGCTGCAGTGCTTTTTGTAGCTCGATCTCAAGCCATAAACGCATTCGTGCTTCCTTGTTCATCTGATCGTTAAATTTAATCAGACGGTTACGGCCGCGATCTTTCGCTTCATACATAGCGGTATCTGCGTTTTGCAGCAGAATTCGCGCATCATTGCCGTCTCCAGGGTAAGCGACAGAACCGATAGAACAAGCTAGGCGTTTACTGAAATGGTGTAGATCAAACGGTTGGTTGATCAGTGAAATGATCCGCTCTGAAAGCATTTCTGCCATGCGATTGTTTTCAGGCTCAGGCAAGATAATACCAAACTCATCACCACCTAAGTGACCAAGTACCGCATGCTGAGGCAATAAGCGTTTTAAACGTGAAGAGACTTCTTTGATGACCTTGTCACCAATATGGTGGCCTAGAGAGTCATTGATATTTTTAAAGTTATCAATGTCTAGGTAGAGCATGATCAAAGGTGTTTCTTTATGGATAAGCTGCTCTAGACGCTTAGTAAAGCCGAAGCGATTATATAAACCTGTCAGAGAATCAAGGTGGATGTCCTCGTTTTTATTAACAGGGACACCACCTGCAGGCGCTTCTTCAGCGTCTTGAATTAGTACCAGTTGTGAGTCACCGCCCAACACCATAGTGGCATCTGCTTGTAACTGAACTTTACGCTCTAAGCCACAGCGTGGGCTAGTCGAGCACATTAATGGTGTTTCGCTCAACATACTGCTAAATGATTCAGAGAAAACTGTTTTGGTTTTTTCGTCAACAAATAGGCGAGATAAATTTTCACCTAAAACATCTTGAATCGAGTCAAAGCCAAGCAATCTTAATGCTGCAGGGTTAGCAGACAAAATACAGTCATCTTCGACTAATAAAATACCATCTGATAGCAGTGTGGTTAGGGTCGAAAACTTGCCTTCGGATTCTTCAAGTGAGCGAATTAGAATTTGTTTTTCTGAGGTATCAAGCGCATGGAAAATAACGTGCTCGACTTTTCCCTCAGTTTCGATTGGTGAAACACTAAAATGCAGGCTGGTTTCTAAATCCAGGTTGCCTAATGTCATTTCTGCTTCGACCGACTCTCCTTTGAAAGCTCGTTCGTAGTATGGCTTTAGGTGGTCATAGAACTGCTGGCCCATGATTTGGTTATCACACATGCCAATAAGCTCAGTTGAAGTCAGTCCTGCGATATCGCAATAGCGGCCATTAACCATGGCATAATTATGCTGGTTATCTAAAATGGCGAAAAAAAACGGGCTATTAGCCGTAATTTTTGAAAACCAGTGCTGTAATTGTTGCGATAGCATCAAGTTTGTTCCGACTCTTCAGAGAGTATTTCCTACGTTTACGTAGGTATTAGTAATAGTTTAACTATAACTGTCCTTGTTATGACTTTAAAGAGTTTCGGCTTAGCGTATATTCTTTGACAAATAACAGGGATAACCAGTTAAACATACCTTATGATGTGTAATTCTAGCCAACAAAGTAACGGATATCCCGCGTGATTAACAAGATTCGCACCCAACTAGTTCAGAATGCCGCATCAATTTTGCGATCTCCAATCCACTTCTTGCCGCAAATCGTACAAAAAAGAGCCTTGCTTGAAGGATTGAAAACTGTTTTTAAAGAAGCACTTGAAGATGGTGATTTTGAATTCCTAGAGGGTAAGTGGCTCAAGGTTGAAATAAAAGACCTGCAATTGAGCTGGTTGATCAGTTATCAAGATGAGCAAATTGTTGTTGCCGATCATCCAGTAAAAGAAGACGTGCTGTTTAGTGGTCACCTTAATGATCTTGTGCTTATCGCAGGACGTAAGGAAGACCCTGATACTCTATTCTTCCAACGCCGTTTGACGATTGAAGGTGATACAGAGCTAGGGCTAGAAGTGAAGAACTTAATGGATAGCGTGGATCTAGAGTCTTTGCCAAAACCATTGCAGACACTGTTAAATCAACTCGCGGACTTCGTGCAAAAAGGTTTACAATCGCCTGAATCAAAAAATGAGGTTGTAAATGCTTATTCGAACTGAAGCTCCAGCAGATATTCTAGCCATTGATCGACTACTTAAATCGACGTTTGAAACAGAGGCTGAAGCTAACTTAGTCATGAAGCTAAGAGAAAACGGCCGTCGAACTCTCTCCTTGGTTGCATGCAATGACGAAGGTGAAGTGGTGGGCTATGTGCTGTTTAGCCCGGTTACGATTGAAGGGCAAGATTTTAATTGGCAAGGTCTTGCACCGCTCGCTGTCGAACAATCGTATCGTAATCAAGGATTAGCCGCCGAACTAGTGAGAGAGGGGCTATCTTCATTACTTGAGTTTGGCTACCCAGCTTGTGTGGTGTTGGGCGACCCTGCCTACTATGGTCGTTTCGGTTTTGTTGATAGTAGCAAGCATCAGATGCATTGCCGCTGGGATGTACCTCAGGGGACTTTTCAAGTCTTACCTCTTGTCGACGGTGAGTTCGATCAGCGCATCGGTTTAGTGGAATACAGTCCTGAATTCTCAGAGATTTAGTTCTTAGACTAAATACGGTTAGAGTGAAATCTGTTGTTTTGTCCTTTTTTTGAGCGTTTGACTCTTAACACGTACTTTTTTGGAAAAATCTACTTGTCAGCGTAATCGGCTTTCGCTAGTATTGCTCGGCCTTCGATATGGAGGTCGCTAGCCTTGTTCAAAAACACCAGTTAGGTATTTTCGAGCGGCGCTGGCTCAACAATTTGGAACATAGGTGGAAATCATGTTTACAGTTCTACTTGTGATTTACCTGTTGGCAGCGGTTGGTGTAATCGGCCTAGTGCTGATTCAACAAGGTAAAGGCGCAGATATGGGAGCCTCATTCGGTGCAGGCGCATCAAACACAGTGTTTGGCGCAGGCGGCTCAGGTAATTTCCTAACCCGAATGACTGCAATTTTTGCAACAGTATTTTTCATCATCAGCTTAGTGCTAGGCAACATGTCTACACATAAAACTGAGTCACAGTGGATTGACCCAACTCAAGGCCAAGTGATTCAACAAGCGGATGATGCGAGTGAAATTCCAGCTCCTCAGGGCGACGAAATTCCTCAATAAGCTATTTTCTAGCTGAAAAATAGAATTAGCTGCCGAGATGGTGAAATTGGTAGACACGCTAGCATGAGGTGCTAGTGCCTTAGGTGTGAGGGTTCGAGTCCCTCTCTCGGCACCATTGATTTACAAACTTGTAAAACACCTTGGAGAGCGTATAATGCTCGACAAGTCGGACGCGGGGTGGAGCAGCTTGGTAGCTCGTCGGGCTCATAACCCGAAGGTCGTCGGTTCAAATCCGGCCCCCGCAACCAAATCCTCTTTCCTTTTTAGACAAAGTGGATGTGGCAAGTTTGCGCAGTAGCGATACTGCGAGTTAAGTGGCATAGGTATCACTTAACGTATCAGGGTCCAGCAACAAAAAACCCCGACTTTTCGGGGTTTTTTGTTATCTAAATTTTCTAATTGAAAATTTAGGTCTTTGCTTGGAATTTAAATTGGGCTCTGAGCCCTTTTTTTGTTTCTGGAGTGGTTTAAATGACTGGTTTAGAAAGACAACTTACTGAAATGCTTGAAGCTCCTGTAGCGGCATCAGGTTATGAGTTAGTTGGATTAGAATTTATTCGCGCAGGTGAACACTCAACGTTACGTATTTTCATCGATCACGAGAATGGTATTAACGTTGAAGATTGTGCTGAAGTTAGTCGTCAGGTTAGCGCGGTAATGGATGTTGAAGATCCAATCACAGTGGCTTACAACCTTGAAGTGTCTTCACCAGGTTTAGAAAGACCACTTTTCAAAGCTGCACACTATGAACAATTTATTGGTCACGAGGTAAGCATCGTTTTGAAGATGGCTGTTGGCAACCGTCGCAAGTGGAAAGGTGTAATCCACTCTGTAGATGGTGAAACTATCTCAGTTACTGTTGAAGGTAACCAAGAAGAGTTCGCCCTAAGCAATATCTCAAAAGCTAACCTGATCCCTAAATTTTAAGTCTTAGAGGCTATTTAAAATGAGTAAAGAAATTTTAGCGGTAGTAGAAGCGGTATCGAACGAGAAAGCGGTACCTCGTGAGCGTATCTTTGAAGCCCTTGAAATTGCTCTGGCTACTTCTACTAAAAAGAAGCACGAAATGGAAATCGATGTTCGTGTAGAAATCGATCGCAAAACGGGCGAGTTTGATACATTCCGCCGTTGGTTGATCGTAGAAGAAGTTGAGAGTCCAACCAAAGAAATCTCTCTAGAAGCAGCGAAATTCGAAAACGAAGAGCTTGAGCTAGGTGATTACGTTGAAGATGACATCGAATCGGTAACGTTTGACCGTATTACGACTCAAACGGCTAAGCAAGTTATCGTTCAGAAAGTTCGTGAAGCTGAGCGCGCTCAAATCGTTGAGCAGTTCATCGACAATGAAGGCGAACTAGTGACTGGCGTGGTTAAGAAAGTTAACCGTGAAACGATTATTCTTGACCTAGGTAACAACGCTGAAGCAGTTATCCTACGTGATGACCAACTTCCACGTGAAAACTTCCGTCCAGGTGACCGAGTTCGTGGCCTACTATATAAAGTGGCTCCAGATGCTCGTGGCTTCCAGCTATTCGTTACTCGTTCTAAGCCTGAAATGCTCGCTGAACTGTTCCGCGTTGAAGTTCCTGAAATCGCTGAAGAGATTATTGAGCTAAAGGGCGCAGCACGTGATCCAGGTTCACGCGCGAAGATCGCTGTTAAGACTAACGACAAGCGTATTGACCCAGTGGGTGCGTGTGTTGGTATGCGTGGTGCACGTGTACAAGCGGTTTCTGGCGAGCTTGGCGGTGAGCGTATCGATATCGTGCTTTGGGATGATAACCCAGCACAATTTGTTATCAACGCAATGGCTCCTGCAGATGTAGCTTCAATCATCGTTGATGAAGATGCAAACGCAATGGACATCGCTGTTGAAGCAGACAACCTAGCGCAAGCTATTGGCCGTAACGGTCAAAACGTACGTCTAGCTTCTCAACTAACAGGTTGGGAATTAAACGTAATGACAGTTGAAGACCTTCACAAGAAACACGCTGAAGAGTCTCAAGCTGCAATCGAAAGCTTTATGAAGCACCTAGACATCGAAGAAGACTTTGCTCAACTGCTTGTTGAAGAAGGCTTCTCTACTCTAGAAGAAGTGGCTTACGTTCCAGTAAACGAGCTTCTTGAAGTAGACGGCCTAGACGAAGAGCTAGTCGAAGAACTACGTAGCCGTGCAAAGAATGCACTGACCACTCTTGCGCTTGCACAAGAAGAGTCTTTCGAAGGTGTTGAGCCTGCAGAAGACCTACTTGGCCTAGAAGGTCTAGAGCGTGAGATGGCATTTAAACTGGCAGCTAAAGGTGTTGCAACACTTGAAGATCTAGCTGACCAGGGTATTGATGATATCGAAGATATTGAAGGTCTAACCGAAGAACGTGCGGGTGAGCTAATCATGGCTGCTCGTAACATTTGTTGGTTCGGCGAAGACGCATAATTTCAGCAAGGAGAAAGCGGATGACACAAATTACTGTTAAGGCACTGAGTGAAGAAATTGGTACACCAGTGGACCGCTTGGTTGAACAACTTGCTGACGCTGGTATGAAGAAAGCGAGTAGTGATCAAGTTACTGACGAAGAAAAGCAGAAACTACTGACGCACCTTAAAAAAGAGCACGGCGACACTTCTGGTGACGCTGAGCCAACTCGTTTGACTCTACAGCGTAAGACTCGCAGCACACTAAGCGTTAATGCTGGTGGTGGTAAGAGTAAAGATGTTCAAGTAGAAGTGCGCAAGAAGCGTACTTATGTGAAGCGCAGCATTATCGAAGACGACGCGAAACGTGAGGCTGAGGAAGCAGCAAAGCGTGAAGCTGAAGAGCTTGCGAAGCGTGAGGCTGA
>NZ_JATABG010000104.1:0-10165 GCF_036533755.1 Vibrio sp. M260118
TTAGATTTTGACGGGAAACGCTTCACCGACTTGGATATTGCCTATCGAAATCGAGCCAACGTTTTTGTACTAAGCCGTGAAGCAAAAGAAAAGACTAAAGAAACTGGTGAGTTATGGTTTGATGTTCATTGGAGAGAGCCATTCATCGAGGGTCAAGAGCTTAACTACGAATGGAAAAACGAACTTCTCCCATTTTCTAAACTCACATTCCACGACTACTACCTTAAAGCCTACTACAAAGATGTTGAAATATTGGAGGGAGAACTGAAATCTCAGTTAACAATCTCTAAGCGAAAAGATAACCCTAACCTTTGCAATAGTTGTAAAGCGTCAACGCAAACATTAGTGTTAGACGGAAAGAAAAGATGCGGAGTATGCTTATCTATAAAATAGTAAAATTCGTTGTATGTTACGATTTCTATGGCTTGTTTCTAGCGCAAGATGCCTGTATGTAAATACAGTTAATGGTCAAATGCTTACTACCCTACTCCTTTTGGGGAGATGTGTCCTCCTTTACCAACATATTGACTGAGATAAAATCATTATTATTCATACATATAGTGTGAATGCACCTAATTTTGTTGGCTTCACAATGTTCAGTCATCGTTTCTCAAGTATAAAGGTAATGTTCTCGGAGTTATTGTCATTAAAATGATACAAAAAATCATTTTGATTCAGGATGTTAAAGCCTTGATAGATGTGAAATTTTTTTCTTTAATATTAAAGAAATCGTGTGGGCATGTTACTAAGAAAGACATCAAAATTTCTAACCTTGATGACGACAAAATTCCTGGAGTGACCTGTCATATCGCGTCAATAGAAGCTGACCTTAGCTTGTCAGATCCAAGTGACAGCTCTATTGCTTGTCGTCAGACTGGAGACATTACACCAGAGATGATCGCGACAATTGATAAGAGTAAGTCGGGAGAGGTGGTATTTAAACAGTCTAAAAGTATCTTCTTCAAGTCAATGAAGGTAAGACGTATCTACGATGCTGAAAACCAAACCCTACTCTACCTCTCATACACAACCAAAGAGACCGATGGCAGCTTCAAACACAGCCTTTCGACGGTGCCACTTTGGGGAACATCAGCCTATGTGGAAGCAACAACGAAAGAGCAATAGGCGAATCGGGCAGCCCAAGATACGGGCTGCTCTATACTATTCTCACCTAACTATCGAATACGTTTTCAAGTAAACAAGAAGTGACTTTCTCTGGGTCAAAATTGGTTGTATCACCCTTAACACCCTGTGCTTTGTAATCGACTTCTTCGACTAATCCTGCCCCTTTCACCGTTATATTCTTAATCCCCATTCGTTTCATATCAGCCACAGAATAGTACCAACCATCGGTATTCTTACTCTTCTGACAACTGGTTTTTAACGTCTGTCCATAGGTGGTGATCTGTTGATCAACCCCAACATAACCAAAGAAGGCAGTTTCTTTAATTCGCAAGCGATTTAGGTACTCCAGAAACTGCTTTTTGTCTTTACTTGGTACGCTATGCATCCACAATGCATCGGCTTGTTTGGCACCACCATGCCACCCAAGTAACGAGTCAGGATTAATGACAACGCTCTTTGCTGCCGGGAGGATATAGTTGGCGCACGCTGAGAAACAGAGCCTACTCACTTCAACATCAAGGTCATTCTCTTTAATGAAGTAGCCAAACTCCATGCCTACCGCCATCTCCCCCCCTGGACTGGTTATTTTGAGCTTATCAATTGGCGTTTTACCTTCACGTACAACACGCATCGCTTCCAACACCGCATCACCAGTTATCATTCCTTCGTAAATCAATGTGTTACCCGAAACCATCACCTTATGTGCTGGTGGATAAACCATAGGGGTGCTTTTACACCCGACGAGCAAAAGTACGGTTGCCGCTATTGGTAAAAATCGCATATTTTCATCCTTAAAATCAGTGAGCGAGATGCCGTTAAATGAGCTGATTGTAAAATCAAGTGGTTACCCAGCCATAATCGACTTAAATTAACAAATATTGGTCACTAAAGCGCGCTTAAAAATGATACGCAACACATATGTATATGATTGATTTTGTTAATGATAACAAACTCGACGCACTTCACGGCATTGTTGTTCAACAATCACTAATTTTGTCATTGTGATACGCATACTAGTGAGTTAACTGTCTTGCGCAAATAGCTCTTATAAATGAAATTAATATGAAAACACTGCGAGAAAAGTGTGATATTATGCAGCAAAATTTCCAACACCCTTTTTATCATGAAGTTTCCTGGACAGCGCAAATCTAAGCACTACTTTCCTACTCACGCCCGTGATCCACTCGTCAATCAGATGAAGCAAACCCCAAAGCTCTATCGTCCTATTGTTGTCGGAGTTGGCCAAACTATCGTGGATATTGAAGCCCGAGTTGATGACGAGTTTCTTGCTAAATATGATTTGAGTAAAGGGCATTCTCTCGTTTTAGAAGAGGACAAAGCTGATGCGCTATACGAAGAGTTAATAAAACGTGGGTTGATCACTCACCAATACCCCGGTGACACGATTGGTAATACGCTACACAACTATTCAGTGCTCGCTGATAGCAAATCGGTACTTCTAGGTGTTATGTCACGCAACATTGAAGTAGGTTCATTTGCCTACCGTTACTTGTGCCGCACCTCTTCGCGAATGAACTTAAACCATCTGCAAATGGTCGAAGGCTCCATTGGTCGTTGTTATACACTCATTTCAGAAAACGGCGAGCGCACCTTTGCCATCAACGAAGGTCATATGAACCAACTTCGCCCTGACAGCATTCCTGAAGATGTATTCGATAAAGCTTCAGCGCTAGTGGTCTCTTCGTACCTAATGCGTGGTAAACCAGAAGATCCAATGCCACAAGCGGTAGCCCGTGCAATCGAAATAGCCAAAGCTAAGAATGTTCCTGTTGTACTAACGTTGGGTACAAAATGGGTTATCGAAGGCAATGCGAAGTGGTGGCAGGACTATATCAAACAAAACATTTCTGTCGTTGCAATGAACGAAGAAGAAGGCGAAGCATTAACCGGTGAAAAAGATCCTCTACTTGCCGCAGATAAAGCACTCGAGTGGGTTGATGTCGTTTTGTGTACTGCGGGCCCGGTTGGACTATACATGGCAGGCTACACGGAAGATTCCGTTAAGCGCGAGACTGAACTACCGCTACTACCGGGTAATATCGCCGAGTTCAACAAATATGAGTTTAGCCGTGCGATGCGCAAGTCAGACTGTAGCAACCCAGTGAAAGTCTACTCTCATATTGGCCCTTACTTAGGTGGTCCGCTTGAGATAAAGAACACCAACGGTGCTGGTGACGCAGCTTTATCTGCACTACTTCATGATATGGCAGCAAATAGCCACCATCAGATGAATGTCCCTAATTCGTCGAAGCACGATCAACCTTACTTAACTTACTCTTCGCTTTCGCAGATTTGTAAATACGCAAACCGAGTCAGCTATGAAGTGTTAACCCAGCACTCTCCTCGCCTAGCTCGCGCCCTTCCAGAGCGCGAAGACAGCTTAGAAGAAGCATATTGGGATAGATAATGGTCTGTTAACAAAGCCGCTTACTCAAGCGGCTTTATTTTATTTACATGGATAGAAAACTAGCTGATCGCCTTCGACCATCATGCAATCCATATTCGCCGCGTGCGCTGCTTGTAAGCCAAGCTTAGTATCCTCAAACACAATACAGTTTTTTTCAGCGACATCCAGTGCACTTGCCGCTTGAAGAAACGTATCAGGGTTAGGTTTGTGATTAATAACATCACTGGCAGTCACAAGCGCATCAATATGGTCAATTATACCGGCTTTAGTTAATAAGCGAACCGCGCTGTCCCGTTGACTTCCAGTCCCCACGGCCAGCTTCTTTTTACCGATAAACTGGTTAAACACCTGCATAGTACATTCAATGGGCTCACCATGATTTTCCATGTTCGCAAACGCTTCCATTTTAAAGCGAGACACAAGCGCCGGATCTAAATCCAAACGATGCATTTTATTTACTTCACCCACTATCTTATAGCTTGGCATGCCACCTAAGCTATGTAACCACTCCTTGGTAAAGGGAAAACCAAACTGATTGGCGGTTTGCTGCCACGCATCCAAATGCGCAGGCATGGTATCAATCAAAGTACCATCCATATCAAAAATCAGTGCGTCATATTTGTTCAAAGTGTCGAACATTTCATATCCCCAATAGCAAACTTAACAGTTTGCCTTATTACTCGTAACTTTTCCTTGTCCATACCAAGCAATTGATATATTCGTAATCAAGGACTAACATCACATTAAATAACTAAAATTTATCCTGCTAACGGAAAAAGGTAATCTCATGAATATCAAAAATAAACTATATTCATTGGGTGCGGTCGCCATCATTGGAGTTGTCTCTATTCTTTTTGCAACAACTCATTTTGCCCAAACAACTGCGCAGCTCGATCAGGCAAGTTTACTTGTCGCCAAACTTGAAATTCGACTTTTAAACCTACGACGCAATGAGAAAGACTTCCTACTGCGAAAAGATTTAAAGTATCTCGATAGGTTCAACGGCAACATGGATACCTTTATTTCCCTAGAGTCTGAGTTATCCAATATTCTCACCAAACAGTCTCTTCCTTCGAGCAATCAGCTCAAACAAGACATCCTAAAGTACCAAACTGGCTTTAATAATTTAGTCCGTGCCTTTGAGCAACTCGGACTAGCGCCTGATGCCAACCTTACCGGCCAATATAACAATGAACTTGCCGCTATTAAACCGTCCTTGACCAATGATCAATTGGTAAAGCTATTTGAGTTCAACACTCAGGTTCTAGCAGGGAGCTTTGCTGCAGACCTTATTCCACCTGATGCTCAGGCGCTGGAAACAGCAGCTAAAGCCTACATTAAGCAGAATGTTATTGTCGGCCTAAAACACAATGAAGGACTACTTGGAGAAACCCGTAGTCTATCACATACTGTTGAAGAGCAATTTAAATCCTTTTCAGCCGCGTTAAGCGAACAAAAGGAAGCCACAAGTAGCCGAATTTCAACCTTGAGGATGGTGACAACAGGTATCGTGGTTCTGCTAATTGCTATGTTTATTTTTCAGATTTCACGTACCATCAATAGCCAAGTAGCTTCGTTACTTTCAACAATCCAAGAAGTGGCACGTACCAACAACGTCTCACTGCGAGCAAAACTGAGTAACAACGATGAGCTGTCAGTCATTGGCAACTATTTCAACCGATTGCTCGACAAACTCGAACAGCTTATCTCAGGTACACAGTCAAAATCATCTGAACTGTCTCGCAGTACATCAAGTATGCACAACGAATTGGAAAACGTGATCAATCAATTCCATGTGCAGGCGGATCACACAAATATGATGGCTACCTCGGTACAAGAGATGGTTTCGACCATCAGCGAAATCTCGGAAAGTACGGCTGTAGCAGTAGAAGGCGTGCAACAAGCTTCCGTCAATGCGCAAACCGGACGCACGGTCGTTGAAACTACGGTTAAAAACATTGACCAACTATCATCAACCTTAAGTAGCAGCCAAGCGTCCATCAGTGATCTGAACAATCACGTTGACAAGATCAGTGATGCAGTAAACATCATTCAAGAGATCGCAGAGCAGACCAACTTACTCGCGCTGAATGCCGCGATCGAGGCAGCACGTGCAGGCGAGCAAGGCCGCGGTTTTGCCGTTGTTGCTGATGAAGTGCGTGCGCTAGCGAGCCGCACCCATCAATCTACTGAAGTAATTACCAATGTTGTTACTTCGATTCTGTCTCAAATGTCTCAAGTAGTCAAAGATATTGATCAATGTACCGAGCAAGGGTCACAAACGCTTGAGGCTTCACAGACTCTCGACAGCAGCCTGACGCAAATTATTAATGACATGAGTAACATTCAAGCCAACTCTGAACGTATTGCCTCAGCCATTGAAGAACAGGGTATTGTGATGAATCAAGTCAGTGAGTCCATTACTGAACTTAACACCATCTCTGAGGGAAATATGAGTTCTGCACAAAACTGCTTGAATGAAGTAGACAGAGTGTCAGTGCAAGCTTTGGAAATGGATAATGCTGTCGCGGAATTTAAAACAACAGCAAATGAAAGCTTAACCAAATAACACCAAGCCCTAACAAATGTTAGGGCTTTTTACTTACTACAAACTAGTCATCATCAAGTGGTATTAACTTAGTACTACCGCCATATGCTTTTTCACGCTTACGTTGAACAAAAGCGTAGAAACCTGGGATCAAGAAAGTACCTGCCAGTAACACACATAACAAGCCGCCAATCAATGAGATACCCAATGAGTTTTGGCTTACATGCCCGGCGCCCGATGCAAAAATCAGCGGGAAGATGCCCAAAATAAACGACCAGGACGTCATATTTACTGCGCGGAAACGCAGCTTACCGCCTTTCACCGCAGCTTCATCAATCGGCACATCCTTCTCTTCTCGCTCAATTTTGGCAAACTCGACGATAAGGATCGCGTTCTTAGCCGCTAGTGCTATCAACAACACCAGTCCTATTTGGGCATACAGGTTCAATGGTGTTCCGGTTAGGTTAAGCGCCAAGAACGAGCCTAACGTCGCAACAGGCACAACGAGAATAATCGCTAGCGGAATTGTCCAACTCTCATATTGAGCAACCATAAACAAGTAGATAAATATCAGCGCCAGAGCGAATGCGTAGATAGCTTGGTTACCAGCCAGAACTTCTTGGTAAGCCATGCCCGTCCATTCGTACTGGTAGCCCTGAGGTAGTACTTCAGCCGCTACTCGCTCCATGGCAGCAATGGCATCACCACTAGAGTAGCCCAGCGCAGGTTGGCCCTGAATGACTGCACTGCGATACATGTTGTAGCGCCATGCGACATCGGGTTCAAAAATCTGTTCGTAGCTCACCAATGTGCTCAAAGGGATCATGTCCCCACTTGCCGATCTAACGTGAAAGCGCTCTAAGTCCTCCATGCCACTGCGATGTTCGCTGTCTGCCTGCATAGTGACACGGAAGTTCTTACCAAACATGGTAAAGTCGTTAACGTATAGCGAACCCAAGTTACCTTGTAGCGTTTGGAACACGCTAGATAGTGGAATACCAAGTTGCTGCACCTTTTCACGGTCAATATCGACATAGTAATGCGGAACGTTGGCTCGGAATGTACTAAAGGTAAAGGCAATTTCAGGCTGCTTGTTGGCCTCCTCTATCATCTGGCCCATAACCATGGCTAAATCAGTACGGCTTCGACCTAGCGTATCTTCTAGGACAAACTCAAAACCCGAAGCAGCACCCATTCCCGGAACCGCAGGCGGGCCCATCGCGAACACGACGGCTTGTGGTAATTGCATTGCAGCTTGACCATTGATTCGATTAGCAATGGCATCTGACGAGTGATCACCATCAAGGGTATTTCGTGTATTCCAGTCATGAAGCTTGATAAACAAAGATGCGCCATTCGAAGCGGCTGCACCCGTCATAAAGGCAAAACCATTCGCAACGGTGACACCATCAACTCCGGGTTCCTGCTCAACGATATTGATCAGTTGCTCCGTGACTTCTTCAGTTCGTGATAACGACGCAGAGTCCGGGAGTTGAACATTAACCAGCAAAATACCTTTATCTTCCTGCGGCACAAACGCTGTTGATGTCGTTTTGGCAAAGAAGCTTACCGCCGCGACTGCGACGACAAAGAAAGTCACCAACAAGATGATTTTCTTGACCAGGAAGCCTGCGATTTGGCCGTAGCGCTTGGTGACTTTATCTAAGCCGGCATTAAACGCTGCAAACCAACGTGCCGTATTCCCTCCTCCTTGCTTAAGCACAAGTGAACATAGTGCCGGGGAGAGCGTTAGCGCATTAATTGAAGAGATCACAACGGAAATACATATCGTCAAGGCAAATTGCCTGTACATGATCCCGGTTATGCCTGGTAACATTGCCACAGGTAAGAATACCGCCAGTAGAACCAAGGTCGACGTAATAATCGGCCCAGTCACTTCCTTCATCGCTAGCAGGGTCGCTTTACGCGGCGTCAGCGATGGATCTTTAGCCATTGTGGTATCAACGTTTTCTATCACAAGTATCGCATCATCTACGACAATACCAATGGCGAGAATCAAACCAAACAGAGTGACCGTATTGATGGTGAACCCAGTAGCTTGCATGATGGCAAAGGTACCAATCAGGGAAACAGGTATGGCAATAACGGGGATCAGGGTTGCTCGTGCGCTACCTAAGAACAGATAAGTCACAGCAATGACCAATAGAATCGCTTCTATCAGGGTTTTAACTACGCCCTTAATAGATTCTGCAACGAATACCGTTGTGTCATAGCTAGTCTCGTAGGCCATCCCCTCAGGAAAGTTGACGCTTAAGTTATCGAGCAGCTCCATTACCGCTTGACCACTCTCTAGTGCGTTGGCATCGGATTGAAGTGATAGCGCAACAATTGACGCGTCTTGTCCACGGAATTTGCCGCTACCGTCATAGAACTTCTTACCAAGTTCAATTCTAGCCACGTCTTTCAAGTAGACGCTAGAACCATCGCTGTTCGCTCGAAGCACGACATTTTCGAACTCATCAACACTTTCCAAGCGACCTTTGGTCACAAGGTTAAACTGCACCTCTTGCGCACTACTGTATGGCGCCGACCCTACGCGACCTGCAGCAACCTGTACGTTTTGTTCAGCCAACGCCGAATAAACGTCGCTAGTGGTCAGGTTAAGATTGGCCATCTTTTCAGGATCGAGCCAAACACGCATCGCGTACTCACCGCCACCAATTACATTAACTTCACTGATGCCTTTAACGCGTGCCAGTTGGTCTTTAACGTTGAGGTTGATGTAGTTGATCAAAAACTGATCGTCATATTTTCCGTCTGGAGAATAGAAGTTCAAGACCATCAGCAAATCTGGAGAACGTTTTTTAACTGTAACGCCAACCATACGCACTTCTTGTGGTAGCTTTGACTCTATCTGTGACACGCGGTTTTGCACGTTCACTTGGGCCATATCGGGATCAGTTCCCACATCGAAGGTCACGTTTAGATTATACGATCCATCATTAGCACTCTTAGAAGACATGTAGATCATGTTTTCCACGCCATTGACCGAGGTTTCTATCGGGTCGGCGATGGCTTGCTCTACGACTTCTGCACTTGCACCTGTGTAGTACGCTGTCACACTCACTGAGGGAGGGCTTATTTTCGGATACTCTGCGACGGGCAGGATAGCGAGAGAAATCGCACCAGCCAGTGTGAGTATAATAGAAATAACTAGCGCAAATTTAGGGCGCTGAATAAAGAAACGACTTATCATCTAACCCCCTATTCTGCTGCTGTGCTTTGTTCGAAACGTACAGGAACACCATTTCGAATTCGTTGTAGCCCTTGTGTAATGACATCCTCGCCCGCATCCAAACCGCTGCGTACAATGACTCCCGTTTCGAGTTGGCGTCCAAGCTCTACATTTCTGCGCTCAGCAACATTTCCTTCGGCGACAATCATCACAAAGTTGCCTTCAAGATCGGTTTGCACTGCTCGACGCGGTATGACTATCACGTCTGTTTTCTCTTTTTCACGCAGTTCTACACGAATATGTTGACCAGGAAGGAGACGATATAGCGGGTTGTCGACAACAGCGCGCATCGCAATCGTACCAGTATTGGTATCAATTCGATTACCCAGAAAGTCCAGCTTGCCCAAGTGTTCAAAGGGTTGTCCATTTTCAAGCACAACCTGCACCTCGACTTGGCCGTCATCGCCCCTGCCAAGAACTTTGTCCATACCTAGCTCTAAACGCTCTCTTTCACTAATGCCAAAGCTAGTATGTACAGGATCTAAGCTCACCAACGTAGTAAGAATACCCGATTGTGGTGACACTAAATCACCTGTGCTAACTTTGCTTTGTGCGATTCGGCCTGAGAACGGCGCTTTAATCTCTGTGTATGACAGGTTGACCTCAGCTAAATGTAACTGCGCTTCACCCGCCTCAACTTGCGCCTGTGCGCCGAGAAGTGTCGCGTTCAAGTTATCGAATTCAGACTGCGAAATACTCCCCTTAGGAAGTAGATTTTCACCACGCTTGAAATCTAGCTGTGCTTTTTTAAGATTTGCGTTTGCTTGAGCTAAAGCTGCTTTGGCGCTAGCAACTTGAGCCTCAAATG
>NZ_JATABG010000105.1:0-10147 GCF_036533755.1 Vibrio sp. M260118
AACTTGTGACCCTGTCGCGGGCCAAGTGCAAGTTCCTTGTATTGAGCGCAACGGTATTGCTGCGGTCAAAGCAATTAACTCGACTCGCATGGCTCTACGTCGTTCTTCTGCGCCAACAGTATCGCTTGATAAAGTGATCGAGACGATGCTAGAAACAGGTAAAGACATGAACGCGAAATACCGTGAGACTTCTCAAGGTGGTCTAGCGGTTAAAGTTATCTGCTAACCTCGAACGTTATTCAGACGCAAAAAGCCCGAGCAGCATACTCTGCTCGGGCTTTTTTAGCGCTTAAGCACCATCAACTAGATAAGTTGTGATATTAACAAGAACAGACCAAAGCCTAAACCAAACACCATCATCACAGAGCCACCCTCTGCGGTGTAGCGCTCCGCCAATGTGCCCGCAAGACGCAGTTTGTATACCATCGCCATCGGGACAAACACCGCAAGAAATACCAAGATGATTCCCGCGTAAGCGAGTACAGACAGGAACTGATCAGCCGCGAGAATCGCACCAATCAATGGCAGAACAAAGGTAATCACATAGGTAATCAAACGGTTCTGCTTAAAGGCGTCGCTATTTTGATGAAACAAAGACATCGCAACACCAAAGAAAGAGGTCAATAGCGCCAAACCTGTAAACACAGACAGGACAGTACCGATCCAAGGAGCATCGTGTTCAAAGCCTGCTATTAATTCCGAAACACTCGCAAACTCTCTCAATTGCTCTGGAGCGAGGTTTCCGACTACGGCAAACAACCAGCATAAGTAACAAAATAGCGGAATGACTGAGCCTATGATAACCATATTTCTTAGTTGCTTATCTGTCGCTCCGTCGTTGTATGACACTAAACTTGGGATCACCACCATAAAACCAAAACTGGTAAATAGCACTGCACTGGTTTGAATAAGACCAAGATGATCATGATTACTCACCTGAGTTAAATTTGCTGCTGAAAGCTCAGGGATAAGCACAAATAATGTAACGACCAGACTTGCAATCATCACTAAGAAAAGCGCGCGATTGAGTTTATCAATGACGCCTGTGCCACAGGCAACCACCGCCCCCATGACCAAAGTAAATAGTACTTGGCTTCGAGTAAAACTCAGTTCCACGCCTATCGAATTTGCGCCCTTAGCTAGCAGATCTGCCGCACCAAGAATGTATGCCATCAGCAAACAGATAAGTAACGCGTAGAGCAAACCATTTGAAACCAGTTGTCCACCTTTACCTAATGTTTTACGCGCAATGGAGTTAAGACCTAACCCACCACCAGACTTAATGGTTGCTTCAAGCAAAACTAACGCTGAATAAGTGGTACCAAACCAGATCAGTAGCATAAGTAGTGTGCCGTAAATCAAGCCGAATTGAGCTAGAACCATAGGTATTGCAAGCATGCCAGCACCAAGCGCAGTGCCAGATATAATGAGCGCGCTGCCCAAAAGTTTTGTATTCATTTTCTATAAAACCGTGACTATAAATTTGTTATTAATTTTCCGCCAAGATAGGCGCATGTATTGAGATTAAAAAGGGTCAATACGAGAAATAAAATCGAGAAAATGAATAAGACAGCAGAGGGGTACTGAAAAAACGAGAAAATGCAGAAAAGAAGTGAGATGTTGATGAGTCGTTCGACGCAGAGTGTGGAGACCCTTCAGTTGGCTCCAAAATGGGTGTGGTAATCTTGAAAATCATTAAAATGTCCTGAAAAACAGACATTCCTTTGCAAAAGTCATAGCAAGTCCTGCGCTATGGTATCTCGAACTGAGATTGACCCATATTATCCTTTGAGCGATCGAATGCAATAGGTCAAACTTTAACTGGTCAAATTATAATCTCCACCCTAATAGGTAGCCTGCTACTCTTCAGTAGGAGCTATGGTATCTTTCAACCCTGTGCCTGCCTCCCTAATAAGGTCGATCGGAGACATGATCACCCCTTTTACCGCACCCTGAGTAGCATGTTGGGCAATTTCTTGGCTCTTTTCCACGATCTCATCAGCCTTAAACAAGATAGGTGGGATCTCTTGTCGCAAGGCCTGTGACTCTCTAATAACTAGCGGAACGGTCTCATTTCTGTAGCCTTCACTTTCAACTAAGACTTGAGGAATAACTGTTGTTCGATACTGTTTAGCTTCACTAAGCACTGGAGGGATCACTGTCTCTCGGTACAAGCTAAATTCCTCGATAATCGCAGGTAGCTTCGAATCGATTGAAGCCGCGGTATTATTTGTGGCACTGACAGCACTTGTTACATCATCAATGCTCTTAATCGCGCTCGGAAGAAGCTCCTCCAATGTCCCAGCAACTTCAAGCCACTGCTCAATTTGAAGGTTATCAGATAAAGCTCTAACATCACTAATGACTTGTGGGTATGTTTCAACGATCTGACCAATTTTCGAAGTGGCAGTATGGATGGTATAACCTAAATAAAAGACCGACAGCGCTAGAGCCAATTGAATCGCCGAACTTATCCTATTTGTCATATCTACACCTTCCACTTTACAAACACTACGCATTAATAAAAACAACCTATTAAGCTAGAGTTAAACTTACAGATTAACCACCAATTTTCGCAGAATAATCTTGCAACTCAAATCTCGTCGAAATTACGTCACGGCGTCAAACTTTTGATTACATACACCTTACATCACATTAACACCACCCTCACAGAGAGTGCGGTCACAGTATAATTCTAGGTGTCTTCCTTCATATTCTCATTTCAGAGATCATGTTGATGTCTATTCCAATAATATAAATTTAAATTCAATAATGCGCCTTACAATTACAAATAAACTGCTCATCACCCTATTAACCGTATTTGGCTTAGTTCTGGTCGCGTCAACCACGTACCAATATCTGCAACAACGTGAACTTATTAACTCTGTTTTAAGCGAACAGCTTCATGACAAAGCGAGTAATTACTTTGATAGCCTAAACATGATGATGCTTACCGGCACTATGGCGCAAAAAGAGACCTTACGACAAAAAGCCCTCGCCCAAGACGGAATTGAAGTCGTCAAAGTCTTACGTGCAGATTCAGTCAGCAAACTGTACGGCCCAGGCCAAGAGAATCAAAAACCAAGCGATGAAATTGACCAACGTGCACTCGCTGGTGAGATGATCATTGAGCCAATCTCTGCCGGATGGGGCAAAGGAATTGTCGTCGCCTTACCAATGAAATCGAGTGAGAACTATCGCGGAACTAACTGTATCGCTTGTCACATGGCACCGGAAGGTGAAGTGCTTGGTGCCATTCGCTTAGAGTATAACCTATCCCATATAAATCAACTCATTAGCCAACGCGCTTTCATCGCGCTAGCTATCATGTCGGCGTTTGGCTTTGTAGGCTTCCTCATCACTATGGGGCTTATCAGAAAAATTATTGTTCGCCCTATCCAAAAAACATCCGCCTTCATGCAAAGTCTCAGCAAAACCAAAGACCTGTCTAAACGATTAGCTAGCAAGCAAAGTGACGAAATTGGTCAACTAGCGGGTGCAATCAACTCATTCATGGGCACTGTCACACAAAGCCTTGAACGAGTCCAGTCGACTTCACATAACGTTGCCAGCAGCGCGACAGAGTTGACTCAAGTTGCTCAAGTCACTGATGCGACAGCAAACAACCAGCAGGTGGAAACAGCCGAAGTTCAAGGAAACATCGAACAGATGCAGTCTCAACAACTACAAGTTGAAACTGCAACAGAAGATGCTTCGTCCTTAATTAAACACACAACGCATATTGCCGAGCAAAGTGCCCAACAAGCTCACGGAGCGAGCGGTGAAATAAAGAACCTAGTTACCGATATTGAAAATGTAAAAGAGAGCATAGAAGCTCTCAATAGCCAAACTGCTGAAGTATCAAGCATACTTGAGGTAATTAAAGGCGTTGCTGACCAAACCAACCTCCTAGCGCTCAATGCAGCGATTGAAGCCGCGCGGGCGGGTGAGCAAGGTCGAGGTTTTGCTGTGGTGGCTGACGAAGTGCGCAATTTAGCAAGTCGTACTGCTGAGGCAACCGGAAGTATCGAGCGCATCATTGCTCTATTTCAAAAAGACAGCGAAGCATCACTGATGTCGGTAGATACGGTATGCAGCACGGCTCATCAACGTTCAAGTGAAATCGAGCAACTCTCTCAGGCAATGACTGAGGTCGTTGATGAGATGAAACAAGCTTTGGCCCACGCCAATAGCATTCAACAACAATCAAGCAATACGGCCCATTTAAGTCAAGATGTACAGCACAAAGTACAAGTTATCAACGAACATGCTAATCAAACGTCGGTTTCTGCCGCTCAAACAAGAGATATCAGTATGAATCTTGAACAGCTTGCGGAGCATTTAGAGGAGTTACTCGACCAATTTACCCTTTCAAGTAAAAAATAGTTCGATATTCAGCGTTTTTCTGCCTCTAAGTAACAATAAAGGTTGAAGCATAATATTTGAAAGGTAATATGTCCCATTGAATCTAAAGAATTCTATCCAACCCAATGTTCACTCATTATAAATTCTATGAGTAATGCAACATTGGGTTGAATTTTTACCTCAATGGAGAATATTGAAAACATGACTTACGCGCCTGTATCAGACGTTTTGAAAGGTCAGCTAGCAGTAGACAGTGAAGTGACTGTTCGTGGCTGGATCCGTTCACGTCGTGATTCCAAAGCTGGAATCTCTTTCCTTGCCATTTATGACGGCTCTTGTTTCGACCCGATTCAGGCCGTGGTCCCTAATAATCTTAATAATTACGACAACGAAGTCCTAAAGCTAACCACTGGCTGTTCTGTTGAAGTAACCGGTAAGATTGTTGAATCTCCTGCGAAAGGTCAAGACTTTGAGCTAGCCGCAACTGACGTTAAAGTTGTTGGTTGGGTTGAAGATGCTGACACTTACCCAATGGCGAAAACTCGTCACTCTATCGAGTACCTTCGTGAGGTGGCACACCTACGCCCACGTACTAACGTGATTGGTGCTGTTGCTCGTGTACGTAACTGTCTATCTCAAGCAATTCACCGCTTCTATCACGAGCAAGGTTACTTCTGGGTATCTGCTCCGTTGATCACTGCATCCGATGCAGAAGGTGCTGGTGAGATGTTCCGCGTTTCTACACTTGATATGGAAAACCTACCTCGCACAGAGAAAGGCGATGTAGACTACAACGAAGATTTCTTCGGTAAAGAGACTTTCCTTACGGTATCTGGTCAGCTAAACGCAGAAGCTTACGCTTGTGCCCTAAGCAAGGTTTACACTTTCGGTCCGACTTTCCGTGCTGAAAACTCAAACACCAGCCGCCACCTAGCGGAATTCTGGATGGTTGAGCCAGAGGTTGCGTTTGCTGACCTTAACGACATCGCTAAACTATCTGAAGATATGCTGAAGTACGTGTTTAAAGCAGTACTTGCTGAGTGTCGTGACGACCTTGAGTTCTTCGCTCAACGTATCGACAAAGAAGCGATCACTCGCCTAGAACAGTTTGTCTCTTCTGACTTTGCACAAGTAGACTACACTGACGCAATCCAGATCCTTCTAGATTCTGGTCGTGAGTTCGAATTCCCTGTTGAATGGGGTATCGACATGTCTTCTGAGCACGAGCGTTTCCTTGCTGAAGAGCACTTCAAAGCGCCAGTAATCGTGAAGAACTACCCGAAAGACATCAAAGCGTTCTACATGCGTCTAAACGATGACAATAAGACAGTTGCAGCGATGGACGTACTAGCTCCGGGTATCGGTGAGATCATCGGTGGTTCTCAACGTGAAGAGCGCCTAGATGTACTGGACGATCGTATGCGTGAAATCGGTATAGACCCAGAGCACATGAGCTGGTATCGTGATCTACGTAAATACGGTACTGTACCTCACGCAGGCTTCGGTCTTGGCTTCGAGCGTCTAGTTTCCTACGTAACAGGCATGGGCAACGTTCGTGACGTAATCCCGTTCCCACGTACACCACGTAGCGCAAACTTCTAATCGAAGTACACCACACCTAAAACTAAGGCTAACCCTCGGGTTAGCCTTTTTTGCTATTTATCTACTGCGCCATGTTTAGCAGCGTAACGAATTCCATATAAACAGATCGCGAACATGACGAAAGGAATCGCGGCTGCGGTGTACTCAGTCCATGCGAAATCAGCAAATGACTTTGCCAAAATAAGATGACGAACACCAATAAACTCGCACAGACTATTGCGACAAACACTAAGCGAAACTCGTGTTTATTACCTTGTTTTTCCATAACTTACCCCTCGCAACTACACTAGAGGTATTGGAACACAAGTTCGCCAAAGACAAGCAGTACAGTTAAAGCGAAAAATCACCTAGCAGTCACTTGCTCAGCTGCTAACTGCTCTATTCTAATCAAAGCCTGCTCAACTTCATCGGTCAGTTCAAAGGAAATGTTAATACGTAGACAATGTTGAAACTGATTGCGAACATCAAACAGGTTCCCATACGCAACCGAAACATCGCTTTTCTTCAATTCTTGATAGATACAATAGGTATCAACCTCAGGGCTAAACTCCAGCCAAACAAAGTACCCACCTCGAGGTGAATGAAGTCTTACGCAGCTCGGCATCATCTTATCTATTGCTTCTATATATTCTGCTTGTCTAGCTTTAAGATGTTTTTGTAGTTTTCGTAAATGGTTATCGTAGCTCTCAAACTGCAGATAGTGAGCCACGCCATGCTGAATCGGCGAGCTTGCCGACAGTGTCGTTGTAAATTGCTGCTTTTGCAGCCGATCACTTAACTTGCGATTCACCACCTATCCTACTCGGTATCCGGGGCACAATGACTTCGAAAGCGAGCCGCAAAGCAACACCCGCCCTTGTTGATCCCAATACTTAGGTGGCTGGGGTTTGGCACTATCAAAATGCAAATCCGCATAGACATCATCTTCAATCATATAAACGTCATGCTGATTAGCTAACGCCACGACTTTGCGTTTTGCCTCTTCACTCAGGGAAGCTCCGGTCGGGTTTTGGAAATTCGCCATCAACCAACACGCTTTTACATCATACGATCTAAATGCCTGCTCCAGTGCTTTAATATCTATACCATCAATGGGATCGACAGCCACCGGAACTGCCTTTAAATTTAAACGCTCTACGGCTTGCAACGCACCATAAAATGTCGGCGTTTCAATAACTACCGCATCTCCGGGCTGACACACGACTTGCAAACTCAGGTTAAGTGCCTCCATCGCCCCAGAGGTGAGAACAATATCCTGATGTGAAACAGAAACGCCTTGAGTAATGTAGCGTTGGGCAATCATTCTTCGCAGAGCTTCGTTGCCGGGAGGTAAGTTATGAATAACCGTTTCAGTACGCATCTTACGCCCTGCACTCGCTAGATGACGGTTCAGAGCTTGGAGCGGAAAAAGCTGTGGCGACGGAAACGCCGAACCAAAAGCCACGGGGACTTGAACGTTGAGTTTAAGGAACTCATACAGCTCATCATTATACTCACGATTGAGAGGAAGACTCGCTTGTTCCAACTGAGCGTTTTCGATCACCGAAGTAACGAAATAGCCAGATTGAGGTTTTGCTTTAATCCAACCCTGAGACTCCAACATTTGATAAGCTTGCAACACTGTCGCGGAGCTCACCGAAAAGCTTTTGCTTGCTGCTCGTAATGACGGAACTTTCTCTCCCGCACGCCAAGTTTTATCCTTAATCTGCTGTTTTAGATTTTCGGCAAGTTGTTGATAGCGATTCATAATTCCCTCATTGATTGCTTGGCAAAGATACCACAGCCAATGGAATCATGGGCTTGTCCCCTTCTCAGTTGGACAAAATAGCTATATCGAACTGTGTTAGTCGATACTGGTCACATTAAATCCAAATAACTCTGTTACATTTGTAGAGCAAAAGTGATCTACATACCTACATGGAGGATGATAATAATGACTAAATACGATTCATCAGATATTGAGTACAAAGGTGAAACCAACGGCGTTCACAGCTGGATATCAAACAGTGGGCAGCCTTATTATTGGCATCCAGACTGGCTACACATCGCAGAAGACGCAACTGGCTCTCACCCAAAACAGCAGTTAGAGGTAAGCGAAGGTGAAGCACCGACGGAGAAACATGCGGTTAAAGCCATCTTGTCGCACCTTAACCAGTGGGCGACTGACAAGTTAAGTAACAACCCTGATATAGAAACCAATGCGATTGAATCTCAGGTCAATCTGAAAAATTAACCCTTCAGTGCGCACTTATAGGGGTGCGCACTTATCTCACACGACATCCTCGGCATCTCACACGAAAGTTATCAAACTGTATCAATGGGCGAAACAAATCGATAGAATTCTCGGTCTTGTATTGAGTGGGCGATTTGCGATTTGATTGCCCGTTAGGCTAGCGTTACTCTTATCATAAAATAAACAAAGGCTTTGCCATGGATAACACACACTACAATGGACCTCTGACGCTCAAACTCTACCTTCTCACCGCGGTTGTTTTTGGTATTTATGGCGGTCGAGTGTGTCCTATGCTCGAAACGCTTACCTTTATCGAGTTATTTACCCATGTCACGGCGACCTTTGGTTCAGCTTATCTGATTCGTCATTTCCTCCTTAGACACCACTCTTTGATTTCTGAGCAAAAACACGCACAACTTGATAGCACTTTAATGTTCTTTGGCAGCTTAATTCTCGCCAGCTTTTACAACCTCCAATACGACTTCCCACTCGATAGCAATCTCAAAGTGCTGTTTGGAATGACGTTATTTGGTTTTTTCACTGGGCTGTTACTACAACTCGATACGAAAATCCGCAGTTTCCACAACCTTACCCGTCAACAGCGCTATCAGTTTGAGCTTAGTGGCAAGCGACAATCTATGGTTAAACAGATGATAGTGCTGATCAGCCTACTTCTAATCGCATTGACTTCTATGCTTGCTATGGTGGCAATAAAAGATATCTTTTGGCTCAAACACAACCCTGAACGTATTCTCGACGGCACCGGAGTAATAAGTGTAATTAAAGAGTTTATCTATATTGCATTTGTCCTTGGAGGGTATGTTATCGCGATAATAGTCCAGTGGAGTAAATTAATGCGATTAATACTAAGTGCCCAAGAGTGTTCCCTGCTTGAAGTCGCACATGGCAATATTTCTACTCGCGTCCCTGTGTTTGAGCATAATGAACTAGGTTCAATGGCATCACTAACCAATCAAATGCTCGACAGCTTGGAATCATCTCAAGATGAAGTGAAAACAACCCGCGATGTGGCCATTGTCAGTCTTTCGGCTTTAGCGGAATCACGTGACAACGAAACTGGCGCGCACATTTTGCGAACACAAGAGTATGTTCGTTCTTTGGCTCCACATCTATCTCAGTTTGAACCCCATACTGCTCTGCTAACTGAAAACTACATCGAGTTGCTTTATAAGTCTGCGCCGCTGCATGATGTAGGTAAAGTTGGCATCCCTGACAATATTCTTCTCAAACCGGGAAAGCTCACCGATGAAGAATTCGAAATCATGAAACGCCATCCTGAGATTGGCGCACAAGCATTATCGATGGCGGAAAAAGAGCTTGGCACTAACTCCTTCCTTCAACTGGCGAAGGAAATATCCTTAACTCACCATGAAAAATGGGACGGAAGTGGCTATCCAAGCGGTTTAAAAGGACAAGAAATCCCTCTTTCAGGACGATTAATGGCATTAGCTGATGTTTATGACGCACTTACTTCTGAGCGAGTGTACAAAAAAGCATTTAGCCATGAAAAAGCTAAAGCGATCATCTTAGAAGGCAACGGTAGGCATTTTGATCCAGAAATCTTGGCAGCCTTTCTTGCTGTAGAGGCGGATTTCGTTGCGATTGCCGACAAGTATCGCAGCATGGAAGCAAAGGAAAACGAACTAGAAAAGAAAATGCACGCTTAGCTGCTATTTAGCTCCGATGTTTTTTAATGGTTAACCTCTCCTTACACTAATGAATAACGAGACTTTTTATATAGAAAACCCGGTTTCAATAAAATCTATACTAAATTACGACGCTTTTTGAAATTTTCTTCACTTTCACTGTTGTCTCGATTTACGTTGGAAGGTATAACTAACTCAGTTACTCGTTACTTAAACCTTCGATAAACATGGACGACGATTATGTTTGAAAAAGTAGTTGCTGCACCCGCAGACCCTATTC